>NZ_VATX01000013.1:0-140950 GCF_005774635.1 Glutamicibacter sp. V16R2B1 | reverse complement strand
GGTGGTGAAGCCCTGGTGGGCCGCGCCAATGGCCTCCTGGATCTGGGCGTCGCTGGCGGTGGGGTAGGTTGCCTCTACGACTCCGGTAGCGGGGTTGGTCACTGCATAGGTCGACATGCTGCTCCTTCAACGTTGGGGAATCCGCAAGGCCACCACGGGACGCGGATATATCCCACCATTTCACGGATCGCGTCGGGAAAACAGCGGCAAAAGCCCAGAATGACGTGCCTTAGCGCAGGGCGAACGCCCTAGCCAAGGTCCGCCTGCGCGGCCAGCACCGCATGACTGATCTGCTGGGCCAGGGCCACATCCCGGGCGGTGATCTTCCCGCCCACGTCATGGGAGGTCAAGGCGATCAGCAGCTTGTCATAGCGCCAGTCCACGTCGGGATGGTGCTCGGCCTGCTGCGCCAGTTCGGCGATTTCGGCAAACAGGTCAATCGCCTGCTGCGCGCTGGCACAGGCAACCCGGGTCCGCAGCGTGCCCGCCTCATAGCTCCAGCCGGGCAGGCGCTGCAGGTTGCGCTCCAGCTCCTCGGTGTTCAGCACTTCGTCAGGGGACATGGCTCTCCTCGGCTTCACAGTGAATCAGGCCAGGACGGTGTTCGGGCGGTCAGATGCTTCCAGTGTGCCACCCGATGCGTCCGGTGTGGGGAATAGACCCGCACCCGGAAGAACGCGGGCAGCCGGGAAAGCGGACGCAACATCGTTAACTTGCCCTAGAAAATAGAGGGACATATCACTAGAATGAAAATAATTTCCCGCTAGATGAAAGTTGGTTTTCCCATGGCTGCAGTCTCCACTCCCCTGCAGACCGGCGCGCAGGCTCCGGCGTTCACCCTGAAGAACAGCGAGGGTCAGGACGTCTCGCTCTCGGACTACGCCGGCAAGTCCGTCATTGTCTACTTCTACCCGAAGGCCGCAACCCCGGGCTGCACCACCGAGGCCTGCGAATTCCGGGACAACCTGAACTCGCTGCAGGGCGCCGGCTACAGCGTGCTGGGCATCTCCCCGGACAGCCCGCAGGACATTGCCAAGTTCGCCGCCGATGAGTCCCTGACCTTCCCGCTGCTCTCCGACCCGGACAACGAGGTCGCCAAGGCCTACGGCTCATACGGTGAAAAGACCGTCAACGGCAACACCTTCGATGGCACCCTGCGCTCCACCGTCGTGGTCGATGCCCAGGGGAACATCAGCCACGCCGAATACGGCGTGGATGCCCAGGGCCACGTGGCCCGGCTGCGCGACACCCTCGGGGTGTAGCACGGCCGCGCTTCCAGTAAATTGAAGCGCCTGAGCAACGATGCCGCGGGTGGACTAAGAATTCCTTCGCCCACCCGCGGCATTTGCGTTCCCTGCCCGGCAATCCCAGGGATGGTGCGCCCGGACCTAGCCCAGCTGGACCTGCTCCAGCTCCCGGTGTCCCTCTAGGAGGTACCCGTCCATTTCCTTCTCCGGCACCATCGCCCCACCGGTGGACCACACCAGGTGCGTGGCGTTGGCCCACTGGGTTTCGCTCAGCCCGCTGGTTCCACGGAAATCGGGATCGCCCGCCACCCGCCAGGGCAGCAGCAGACCGGCCGTGGCCGAGGGTTCCACCCGAATGTCCTCGCAGTCAGCCAGCAGCGCGGTCAGGGCGAGCATCCTCTGGTCGGTGACCGTCGCATAGCCATCCACCACGTCGGCGAGCGCCCGGCCCACCAGCTCAGAGGGACGCGCCACCGCCAGGCCATCGGCCGCGGTCTTGCCGTCCAATCCCAGGTCGAACGCGCTGATCCGCTCATGCAGACCGGTCCGGACCCCCAGCGTCACCGCCGGGGAATGCGTGGGTTCGGCGAAGAAGCAACGCACCGCATCCCCAAATAGGTGCTTCAGCCCGAAGCTCACTCCCCCGGGGCTGCCGCCGACCCCGCACGGCAGGTACACCATCAGGGGATGTTCCTGGTCGATCCGCACCTCCAGCGCCCTGAGCTGACCGGCCAGCCGGTGCGCGGCCGCGGAATACCCGGCGAACAGGGCCATCGAGTTCTCGTCATCCACAAAGTGCACGCTCGGATCGGCCTCCGCTTCGGCCCGCCCGGCGTCCACCGCCTCGGTGAAGTCCCCGGGATGTTCCACCACGCTCACGCCCCGGGAACGCAGCAGCTCCTTCTTCCAGGAGCGCGCGTCGGCGGACATGTGCACGGTGGTGCGCAGCCCCAGCGCGGCGGCCGCCACCCCGATGGAAAGACCCAGGTTTCCGGTGGAGCCGACCATGATTCCGTGATCCCCGAGCACCTGGCGCACGTCCGCGTCGGCGAACCGTGCGTAGTTGTCCGTGGGTTTGAGCACCCCGGAGTCCACCGCGATCCGTTCGGCCACCTGCAGCACCTCGTGGATCCCGCCGCGGGCCTTGATCGAACCGGCCACCGGCAGCATGTCGTCCCGCTTCATCCACAACTTGCCCGGCAGCTGGCTTCCCAGGCGGTCATCCAGCTCGGCCTGCAGGTGGTGCAGTCCGTGCACCGGGGATTCGATAATGCCGTAGCTGATCGAGGTTTCCGGGAATTGGCGCACGAACCAGGGGGCAAAGCGCTCAAACCGCCGTCGGGCGTCCTCGATCAGCTCGGCGTCCAGTCCGCTGGAGTCAAGGGCCTGCGCGGTCGGGGTGTGGCTCTGACGGAACCACAGTGTCTCCTTGCCCTGCGACATGGCTTCGACCACCGGGTCTTCCAGCAGCTTGTCGATGTTGAGTGTCATCGTGTCCGTGGTCCTTTCCAGGGTTGGCACTAAGCGGTCCTGCTGCCAGTGTAACCACGGGCAGCAGGACCGCTCAGTGCCGTTTCCGGGCGTTCGGCGGACGCACATGTTGCTTTTTGGTCCCGCGAATAAATTAGGTCAGTCCCGGCCTTCGGGGCGCTCCGGCTGCTGTTCCCCGCTCAGCTCCTCGGCCTGCTCGGCAAGTTCGGCCGCTTCCTGCTTCTCCTGTTCGGCAGCGTTCGTTTCCTCTTCCTGCAGTTCCTCCACATGTTCAATGTCTTCACGGGCCTGGGGCACCGGATCGCTGGTTTCCCTGCCGGTCCACACCTTCACCACCCGCCACCCCGCCGCGGTCAACGGCACGGCCACCACCGCACCGACGATTCCGCCCAGCACGGTTCCGGCGGTCAAGGCCATCAACACCACCAGGGGATGCAGGCTCAGGGTGTGCGCCATGACCACCGGCTGCAGGAAGTGGCCCTCCAGCTGGTTCACCAGGATCACCGCGGCCAGCACAATCAGCGCGCTGACCGGACCGTTGGTCACCAGCGCCACCAGGGTTGCCAGCACCCCCACCACGGTCGCGCCGACCAGCGGAATGAAGGAGCCGAGGAAGACAACCACCCCCAGCGGCAGCGCCAGCGGTATCTGCAAAATCAGCAGGGTGAGGGTGATGCCTGCGGTGTCCACGGCGGCCACGATCGCGGTGCCGCGAATATAGCCGCCAAACGTGTGCAGCGCCCGGTCCCCGGAAAGAATCCAGGTGTGCCGGAAGTGGGCGGGCGTCCAGGAGACAAAGAACGCCCAGATCTTGTCACCGTCCTTGAGGAAGAAGAACAGGATGACCAGCAGCAGGATCGTTCCGGTGACCAGGCTGCCGGCGGCGGTGAGGGTGTGCAGCGCCCCGGTCCCGAATTCGGAACTGGTGATGAACGAGGTCACCCGTTGCACCGCGTCATCCAGCTGTTGCCCGTCAATGCTGAACGGCAGTCCGCCCACCACGTTTTGGACGGTGGAGTTCAGCTGGTTGAACCCCTCCACGGCCTGCTCGACCAGGGTGGGCCACTGGTTTATGACCGAGAACACCAGCCCGGTGCCGATGCCTCCCAGGATCAGCAGCGCGCCAAGGAAGACGGTCCACGCGGCCAAGAGCGGGGACATGACCCGGCGCAGCCGAATCACCAACGGCCACAAGGCGCAGGAGAGGATCACGGCGATGAGGGTGGGAATCACGATCAGGGTCAGCCGCAGCATCCCCAGGACCACCAGCCCCGCAATCACGCCGATGATCAGCAGCTGCAGGCACCGGGTGCCGAGCCTGCCCAGCGGGTCGGTCCACAATCCCTGGAAGGTCACCGCGGGGCGCTCAACCGAGGCCCACGCCTGTTCATCCAGCGGGGAGGACTCCACCCGTGTTTTCCTGCTGCCTGATGTACGCCTGCGAAAGAAAGCCATGGTCGCTCCTACCATCGGCCAATAGTGGGTCGGGCAGCAGTCGCGCCCGCTAGGTCCTGCACTGCCGGTTCAGTCGAGCACCGTTCCCCTCGACATCACCGTTTCATCTTCCTGCCGCCGCAGATGCAGCGGCGCTGCACCCCGCAACCGCCTATTCGCGGCCGGACTCGGCCTCGGTGCAAATGCACAGCCGGTTGCCCTGCTTGTCCGTGACAATCACCCAGCTTGGCGCGTACTCGTAGTTGAACTCCGCGTCGGTGCTTTTCAGCGTTTCCAGCAGGTCGCCACTGTGGCTGTGGGGCACCGTCACATCAACGTGGAATCGGTTCTGGTTCGGCGTCTGGGTCTCCTGGAACCAGATGGCCGGGCCACGGCCATGCGGGTCGGTCAGCGCACCGTCCGCCGCCTGTTCATAGCCCAGGGCAGCCTGCCAGATCTTGGAGATCTGTTGCGGGTTTTCGGTATCGATGGCGATTTCCACCGTCCGGACCAGGCCCAGGTCCACTTGGGCACCAAAGTTTTCGGCCTGGTCGGAGATCTGGGTGGCCAGGGTGAAGTCCCGTGATGTCACGCCGCCGACATCGTGGGACACCAGGTTGACGAACACCGTGTCATAACGCCAGTCGACGTCCGGATGATGTCCGGCTTCCTCGGCCAGCGCGCCAATCGCCGACACGAGCTGAATCGCGGCGGCCGAGCTCGGGCACTTGAAAGCGGTCCGCAGGGACCCCAGCCCGTAGCGCCAGTGCGGCAATTGTGAGAGCCGTGCCTGGATTTCGTCTGTTGACAGCACATCTTTGCCTGACATTGTTCTTGCCTCTCTGCGGATGGAGCCAACGACCGTGACCATGATGGCCACGGTCGTTCTCAGCTTGCCGCGCCCCTGGAAAAGAAAGAAGGCCCTTTAGCCAATTGCCAGCGTTGCGCGTCCAACGCGCCGTCGCTTGTCGAAGCAAGCCTCCGCCCCCTGTCCCGGTCTACATACCCAGCAGGAGGATCTTCTCCATCGCTACCGAGATCGGCAGGCGGACCAGCAGGCCCGGCAGGTCCTGCCAGTGCTCGGGGTTGAGGTTCGCGCCGTTCGCGCCGAGGCTCCCGCTGGAAAGATTCAGTTCGGCCAACCGGCCCTCGAACCAATCCTCACGCCTTGCCCACTTCGCCTTGCTCCGGCAGCGCTCCACGACGCTTTCAAGCTTCGCGTGCAGTAGACAGTACAGTTCCGGGGTAAACCCGGCGCGCATCCACTTGTTGATGTACCGTTCCGTGTCATGCCCGCGATACAGTTCGCCATCCAGCAGCATTGCGGACCGTTGGCTCTTGACGATGAGCCAATTTCCCTTCGGACGCGGGACGTACGGTGGAGCGTACGGGTTTTCCAACAGTGCGGCATCCCACCGCAGGTCCAGTTGTTTCCTTACCGTTGGTTCATTTCCCTTGACGCCTGCCGGCAGACCGTACTTGTCGACCGGAATCTCTAGCGGGCCTCCCCGAACCAGCTCGGCCCGGCCGTCGGCACGCAGTCTCATGGCCTGATAGATCTTCGCGGCCGATTCCGTGCCAACAACATCATCACCGTAAAGCTCCCGGCGCCAGACCTCGAAGTCCTGCGCATGTTCCTTGTTGAAGTTCTCGTGCTGGCTGCGTTCGTTTTCAGACAATTGTTGTTCCCCTCGCATGGGAGGACCCGGCGACGGAGGATTTATCTCCGCCGCGGCATCCACCGACTTGCCCGGCGGCTGGTGCCGCGGACCGGTTCTTCCCCTGGGGCACCCCGCTCGGTTGAGGAGGGTTGCCGTGCAGCAAGCCAGGTACTTATCGCTGCAGCTCGTGAACCTGGGAATCATCCTATGCGTCCGGGCCGACGGTTTGGCGTCCTCGTAGGCCGCGATTGCTCACTGTGGATTGTTCATTATCGAAGGAACGGTCCACTTGTCACCTAATTCGTGTTTCTAGCGCTGCAGCCGAGGGTCTTCTGTCGGATCCGTGTACGGGGCGGGGCAGCCCTGGCTGACCGCTTCGGGGCGCAGCTCAAAGTGCCACGGCTCATTTTCGTACACCGTGCACAGTCCGTAGTAGCGACCGTGCTGGTCTAGCCATGCCCGCGCGTCATAGGATCCGATGTCTATCGCGTTGCCGGAAACATGCGGTGAAGTCTGCGCAGTTGCAACCCACCGGGCGGCTTCACGCTTCGACCCGTACCGGTCTACCGCTTCGTCCAGCAGCTGCTGCTGAAATGCTTCCGATCGCCAGCCACTGTTGACGATGAACTTGATGTCATCCTTGGCGGCGTCGTCTGCTGCCTCATTCATCGCCTCGCGCAGGTCCGGACTCAAGTAGTGCACGGCTGGCATCCGGGACTTCAGCGTGGTTCCTGAAGGCACATCCCCGCCAGCCACCCCTAACGAACCTGCCCTTGGTTCTTGTTCTCCCTGGACCACCGACGTCACGGTTGCCGCCATGGATGAGGGGCTCCAGTCACCGCGGGTTCCGAGCGTTAGGGCCAACGCAAGCACCCACAGGGTGGTAAGCAGCGCCAGAAGCACCAGGATGATTTTGGTCAGGAGGGATTTCTTGCGGCTCTTGGCCGGTCGCATTTTTCTCATGGAACCAGTCAAGGCGGCGTCCTGTTGCCGGGCCGTATCGAAATTTTGATATGCCCGCAATATGTTCCGGCTCGTACGATTGGGGCTATGCGTGTACTGATCGTCGAGGACGAACTCCTGATGGCGGAGGCGATCCGTGACGGATTGCGCTTGGAAGCCATCGCTGCAGATATTGCCGGGGACGGTGATACGGCCTTGGAACTTTTGGAGATCAATGCCTACGACATCGCCATCCTCGACCGTGACATTCCCGGCCCCTCCGGTGATGAAGTGGCCCGTTCCATCGTGGCCTCCGGTACCGGTTTGCCGATCCTGATGCTGACCGCTGCCGACCGGCTCGATGAGAAGGCCTCAGGTTTTGAATTGGGGGCGGATGACTACCTGACGAAGCCATTTGAGCTCCAGGAACTGGTGATGCGCCTGCGGGCATTGAGTCGGCGCCGGGCTCATCACCGCCCTCCGGTCCGCGAAATAGCTGGAGTAAGGCTGGATCCCTTTCGCCGCGAGGTTTACCGAGAAGGCCGCTATGTGGCTTTAACACGCAAGCAGTTCGCGGTATTGGAAGTCCTCATGGGGGCGGAAGGCGGAGTGGTCAGCGCGGAGGAGCTGCTGGAACGAGCATGGGATGAGAATGCCGATCCCTTCACCAATGCGGTGCGCATTACGGTCTCAGCCTTGCGGAAACGTCTGGGCGAACCGTGGGTGATCGCAACAGTTCCAGGGGTCGGATATCGCGTCGAAGCCCCGGACAATGAAGTACCTATGGGGTTGGACAGTGAATAAGCCAAAAGGACTGAGCGTGCGACTGAAGCTCACTTTAAGCTACGTCGGTTTTCTGATGTTGGCTGGCGCGCTGCTGCTCACCGCCGTCTGGGTTTTCCTGCTGCGCTATGTTCCCGAGGGGAACATCGACAGCGCTAGAGGTTTCGTCCCGAACCGCTCGGATCTACTTGATGCCTTTGGACCCGCGGCCACCGGCGTGCTGCTCTTCCTGCTGGTTTTTGGGCTCATTGGAGGCTGGTTCCTCGCCGGTCGGATGCTTGCCCCCTTGGATCGCATCACGCAAACCACCCGCGCAGTGGCCGAGGGCGACCTCGCCCGTCGGATTCACCTCCCTGGTCGCAACGATGAATTCGGGGAGCTTGCTGAAGCCTTCGACACCATGCTGGAGGAAGTGGAAGCACACGTCGCGGAGCAGCAACGATTCGCCGCCAATGCGTCCCACAAATTGCGCACCCCATTGGCCATCACCCAAACACTGTTGGATGTCGCCGGCAAAGAGACGGACATAGACACCGGTGAGCTCCTCCAGCGGTTGGGGACAGTCAACAAGCGGGCCATCGAACTGACCGAGTCGCTGCTGTGGCTGACCCGAGCCGGACAGAAGTCCTTTACCCCAGAAATAGTCGACCTGTCGTTGCTGGTCGAAGAAGCCACCGAAACCCTGCTGCCCCTGGCAGAAAAACGCCTCGTTGGCTTGGAAGTCGCCAGCGAGGTTGCGACCACCCACGGCTCTCCCCCGCTGCTGCAACAGCTGATCATCAACCTGATTCACAACGCAATTGTGCACAATCTGCCTGAGAACGGAACGGTGTGGATCAGCACTGGAAACGCGGCAGGAAAGGGCATTTTGACGGTGGAGAATACGGGCGAGCACCTGCCGCCCGAGCTGGTGAACACACTGACAGAGCCATTCCAGCGCAGCGCCAAGCGCGCACGGTCAGACGACGAAGCGGGTGTCGGCCTGGGACTGGCGATCGCCGCCAGCATTGTCAAAGCCCACCACGGTTCGCTCTCGTTGACGGCGCGTACTTCTGGCGGACTGCGGATTGTCGTTGAGTTACCGGGATAGCGTTGCAGAGCCGGTCATTTAAAAGAACGTGTAAGTGCATAAGAGGCACGGAAGCAAGAAGTTCTCTTGCTTCCGTGCCTCGCTAAGGGGCTGGCTTAGTTGCCCGGTAGGGGCTAGGCCCGGGGGTTCACAATAATCTTCACGTGATGCTCATTGTTGTTGATGAGCTGGTCAAAGCCTTCGGAGACCAGCTCGTCCAGGCCAATGCGTCCGGTTATGAACGGAGCCAGATCAAGCTTGCCGCTGGAGACCAACTCGATGGTGTCCGGGTGATCGTTGGCGTATCCGATGGTTCCGCGTAGATCGATTTCCTTCAGCACCAGGTTCGGCATATCGACCTCGGGCTTGCGACCCCAGATCGAGACGTTCACAATCACACCCGCTGGCCGCACGGCGTCGATCAGCATGTCCAGAACGACCGGTACCGAGGAGCACTCGAAACCGACGTCAGCACCCTTACCGCCGGTCAGTTCACGGATCTTTTCCGCAACATCCACCTCACGGGGATCAAAGATCTCATCGGCAACGCCGGTTTCCCGCGCCTTGGCCTTGCGGGCTTCGGAGAGCTCGGAAATGTATACGGTCAGGCCTTCGGCCTTCAGCACTGCGGCGGTCAGCAGACCGATCGGACCTGCACCGCCAACGATGGCGACCTGTCCCGCCTTTGCACCTGAACGAACGAACGCGTGATGTCCCACAGAGAGCGGCTCGATCAAGGCTGCCTGATCCAGCGGAATGTCACCGACTGGGTGTACCCAGCGGCGTTCCACCACGATCTTCTCTGCCAGACCACCCCCGCGGCCACCCAAGCCAATGAAATTCATGTTCTCGGACAGCTGGTAGGGCTGGCCCTCACTGGTATCTACATCGTCACCGATGATGTAGGGCTCAACAACCACATTCTGTCCCACTTCGAGATCCGTGACCCCTTCGCCCAAAGCGGTAATCGTTCCCGAGAACTCGTGGCCCAGGGTGACTGGAGCGGACTCGCCGGAAATCGGATGCGGATGTCCTGCGGGAGGAACGAAAATCGGTCCTTCGAGGTACTCATGCAGGTCGGTACCGCAGATGCCGCACCATGCAACATCAATGGCTACAGTCCCCGGCTGCAGCGTCGGTTCATCGATATCCTCGATGCGGATATCCTTGCGGTCGTAGTAGCGCGCGGCCTTCATTCTTAACTCCTTCGGAGCCGGAGGATGGGCGCAGATTTTGTACTGCGTCGCTGTCGTATTAGACACCGTACTCCGTTTTTCTACATTTAGAGAAGAAAGCGAGCAAGCCCACAATCGCATGCGGGCTACAGAACAAAATGCCCCGAAATAGACGACCAAAAAATGAGTTGTGATTCCTCTGGGAACGTTTACTTGGCCAAGATCCGTGGCGTCTAATGCTCCTTGCGCAATGCATCCAGCCCTAGACGCGAAACCTTTTTTACCTCTCTGCAGGAGGCGCACTTGTCTCAATTATTGCCGTATTATTCCTTGTCAGGATAGATTGGCTGGTGCAGGCAGCCTTTGCACTATGCAGTAATGAGCGTCTTGTCAGGAGAAATTCATATGGCCCGAGACTTGTGGACCGCGGCTGAAGACTGGCGGCTCCGTCACGAGGCCATTGATTGGCTTAAACTCCGAACTAACGACGGCGCAGTACCCCTGACCCGCGAAGAGATCAAAGATTTCATGTTCGATGGTCGACCATTCCCCCTGCAGGCAACGCAGCAAGGAATTCGAAAGCCGCGGCAGTTAGAAGCCGCCCTTTCTATTCAAACCGTCTATCGGTCCCCGGGGCAGCCCAGGCCTTACGAAGACACTATCGGCCCTGACGGTCTAATACGGTACATGTGGCAGGGAGATAACGCTCAAAATCCGGACAATATTGCTCTCCGCAATGCGATGGAGCACCAACTACCCCTGATTTGGTTTATCGGCGTTGGAATAGGGCCGGCCCTCTACCAGGCTGTATGTCCTGTTTACGTCATAGACGAAGAGGAACGTGAGAAAAGATTTGTTATCACTCCGGACAGTGAGGAGCTTCTTTCTCCTCATGCCACCGACCAAAACTCGGTCTTCGAAGAAACGGTCAGAAGGTATCTAAAGCGGGAAACCAAAATCCGTCTACACCAACCTGTTTTCCGTTCGACTGTCTTGCGGGCCTACGAACGCCGCTGTGCAGTATGTAATCTCGGTCATCAAGAGCTGCTAGACGCAGCGCATATCGTCCCGGACTCACATGAACTAGGTATCGCATCAGTTACTAATGGGCTTGCATTGTGCAAAATCCATCACGCCGCATTCGATGCCGCCATTCTCGGCATTAGACCCGACCATGTCGTACAGATCCGGTCAGATCTCCTTGATGAAATTGATGGTCCGATGCTGGAGCACGGCCTTAAAGAACGTCATGGCCAAAAACTCATGATGCTTCCGAACGCGCGTGCAGAACGTCCACGAACTGATCTTTTGGAGATGGCTTACGATCGTTTTCGTAGCGCCAACGTGGCTTAGGGCTCTGACGAAAGGTGCGTTTAAAGACGAACAGGGCTTCATAGAGCCCCGTTCTAAAATTTTATGCCCGCGTTAGAGCTCCACAACCTCAAACTCAAGAAGCGCGTTGTCAGAAGCTACCGGCTTCTGCTTGGAGTGGTCGTGGCCGGCGCGGTTGTCTCGCCAGGTCTCGTAGTCCTCGCGGGTCGCCCACTGGGTGTAAACGAAGTAACGGCTCTCTCCGGCAACTGGACGCAGGAGCTTGAATCCCTCGAAACCCGGAGCGCTATTCACCGAATGCTTGCGTGCCGCGAAGCGCGCTTCGAGTTCCTCTCCGGCACCTTCCGGGACGTTCAAGGCGTTGATGACGACGACAGACATGTCTCTCCTTTCGGCCCCCTTTTGGGGCAACCAGTAGTAGTTTCAGCCTACTCTTCCTGGCTCTTCCTTGACGGTGAGCCGCTTCACATGGTTCGGTAGGTGACCCAAACCGATTAGGGTAGCCGCCTTTCCTCAATGAACGGGACAGTCATCGGCTTCCTGCCGCGCGTATGGAAGAATCCCGTTCGATACGGCCGCGATGGTGAGCCGATTATGCAATGGCGCGAAAGGGTCTTTGGTGGCTGAAACGAAAGAATCGCTGGGCTCCCAGCGATCCGATGTTGCCTGGGTGGTCATCGTCTTCAGTGGGGTGATGGCCGCCCTGCACATCTGGAAACTCCCCTCAGCAATCCCGGTGCTGCAAAACGAACTGGGCATCTCCCTACTCATGTCCGGCGTGCTGCTCGGCGTCGTTCAAGTGGCTGGCATGGTCAGCGGGTTGGCCATGTCTCTTGTCGCTGAACTGATCTCCCAAAGGCACACCATGATTCTGGGGCTGCTCTTACTGTCCGTGGGATCGGCGGCCGGGTCCTTGTCGCAGGACGCGACCCTGCTTTTGATCACCCGCATCATCGAGGGTGCGGGTGTCATCATGGCCAGCGTGATGGGTCCGGGACTGGTGCGTGCCCATGCACCGCTGCACCGCATGAATGTCGCCGTGGGCTGGTGGGCCGCATTCATGGGCATTGCCACCTTTCTGGGCGTACTCGGAACCGCTATCGCACTGCAGTACATCACCTGGCAGACGTGGTGGCTGTTCCTTGCCGCCGCGACACTCATCCCGGTGGTGTTGATTCTCAAGGTCATAGCACCCGACCATCCCGCTGGCAGCGCCGGAGCGAAGGCAGCCCTGACCCGGATTATTGCGACCGCATCCTCGGGTCGGGTGTGGCTCAGCGGCCTCATTTTCGGCTGCTACACCGTTCAGTGGATGGCCATCGTTGGATTCCTGCCCAGCATTTACCGCGAAGACGGACTTTCTCCGGTGATGGGCGGTCTCTTTGCTGCCGTGGTTGGCGGGTTGAACGGCATCGGAGCCATCTGCACCGGCAACCTGCTGCAGAAGGGATTCTCGGCCAAGAAGCTGCTCCTCGCCGCGTTCCTCATCATGGCGACGACTTCCGTGATGACCTTCGCCATCGACTACCCGCCACAATTGATGCTGCTCCAAGTGCTCAGTGTCGGCTCGTTCTCCCTGTGCGGGGCCATGGTGCCAGCGACCATGACGCGCATAGCGGTGGACCTGGCGCCCGAGGGCGGTTCAGCACCCGCGGCCATGGGATTGATGCAGCAGATCTTCAACATCGGAAACTTCACCGGTCCGATGCTGGTGGCCTGGCTGGTGGTGGTGACCGGCAGCTGGTCCTCCTCCTGGTGGGTCAGCGCGTTCTTTGGGGCGCTGGGCATTGGGGCCACCTTGGTGCTGATGCGCAAGGGTTCCCCGTTGCACCAAATCCAGCACGCCCGCTAGTCCCTACTAAGTGCCACGACCTGAATAGTTGCTGACCCCCTCTTGCGTACCGGGTCCACGGGTGCAATCGTGGCCAGTGGATCCCAACGAAAGGAGCAAGACCATGGCCGATTTGTCAGGCAAGAAGGTTCTCGTGGTGGTATCCAACCGCGGAGTGGAGCAAGATGAGCTGAAGAGCCCGGTGCAGACGCTGAAGGATGCCGGGGCCGAGGTCACCATCGCATCCCAGAAGACCGGTGAGGTGCAGAGCCTCGTCAGCGACTGGGATCTGGGTGAGGCTTTCCAGGCGGACGCCGCACTGTCCGAGGTGAATGAAGCGGACTACGACCTGCTGCTGGTGCCCGGCGGCACGCTGAACGCGGACAACCTGCGACTGGATGAGGACGCCCAGCGCATCGCCAAGTCCTTCGCCTCCGGTGGCCGTCCAATCGCCTCAATCTGCCACGGCCCGTGGCTGC
This sequence comes from Glutamicibacter sp. V16R2B1, assembly GCF_005774635.1. NCBI lineage: Bacteria > Bacillati > Actinomycetota > Actinomycetes > Micrococcales > Micrococcaceae > Glutamicibacter > Glutamicibacter sp. V16R2B1. Next base: position 127,506 of record NZ_VATX01000013.1, on the reverse strand, counting down.
TGGTCGAGACCGGCTTGGTCAAGGGCAAGACCCTGACCTCCTACAAGTCCGTCAAGACCGACGTCATCAACGCCGGCGGCACCTGGAAGGACGTTGAGGTATTCCGTTGCCCAGCTGAGAACTGGGTGCTGATCACCTCCCGCAACCCAGGTGACCTTGACGCATTCAACGAGGCGATTATCAAGGAATTGAGCGCCTAGAACTCTTTTCTTTCCGGCTCTGTCGGAAAGAACTCCAAGTGGAGGAGCCACCGTCACGGTGGCTCCTCCACTTGTCCTTGCCGGTGTCCTTTCCGCTTCCGGAGCCCTTCGCGCCCTAACAAGGCACTTCGTCCCGTGGCCTATCCCCCAATCACGAAGTACCCGCCATTTAGGCCATCCACCATGATCCGGTAGTCCTGGTCGGCAATTCTTGCCTGCAGCATCCAGTTCGGCTTCCACACCGTACGCACACAGGACTGCTCCTTGACTCCCCCGCGCCAGGCAAGCTTCGCCTTGCGCATCGATGCGGTGCGCACCAGCGCCGCCGCCTTGTGTCGGGCGGTTTCAAAGTCAATGGTGTTCCACTTCGGGTCCTTGACCTTCGCCAGGTCCAGGCCCGCCGCGTCCTCCAGGCGCCACGGGTCACTCAAGAACGCCTTGCCGGAGTAGTAGTCCACCAGCACGTGGGCGGCGCGCTGCCGCCTGGCCGGCTGCGGGACCTGGAACTGGAACCCGGCGAAGGGGTGGTGCAGCAGGCGCGCGCTGCCGGCGTGCAGCTGCGGCGCCTTGGACTTCAGCACCCGCCAGGCGACCTGCTCATCCACCAGGGTCGTAAGGACCACTTCACTCATGGCGGGCCGCCACTTCCGCCTGGGCCGCCAGGTAGGCGTCCTGGTTCATCAGCATGCGGGCCGGGATGGGGCCCACCTTGGCGGTCTCCTCCAGGGCACGGGCAATGTGCTCGGGCACCGGATGGTTGCGCTGGCTGGCCAGCGAGCCGACGATCATGGCAATGGTGGAGGCCAGGATGCCGGTGACCATCGGGTCGATGCCGGTTGAATCCGGCAGTCCGGACAGCTGCCAGCCCACCGATACCACGGTGCCGGCAATCATTGAGGAAATCGCGCCCACGGTGTTCGCCTTCTTCCACCACACGGCGCAGACATACGCCGGAACGAAGGCGCTGCCCAGCACCGTGGTGGAGAAGATGACCACCGCGGCGACCGCCGGCGGGTCGAAGGCGGCGATCACGTAGCCGATCGCGGCCAGCAGCAGTACGGTGATGCGCGAAACCCACACCATCTGCCCATCGGTCATCTTGCGGTTGATGAACCGGGCATAGATGTCCTGCCCGGCAATCGTGCCGGCCTGCAGCAGCAGGGCATCGGCGGTGGACATGATCGCCGCCATGATCGCGGCCATCACGATGCCCACCGCGAAGCTGGGCAGCACCGCGTCGGCGACCTCGAAGATCGCGATCTCCGGGTTGGCCAGGTTCGGCAGCAGCAGCAGCGCGAACATGCCCACCAGGTAGGGGCCGGGGATGAACAGCAGGTTGAAGATCATTGAGTATGCGCCGGCGGTGCGGGCCACCGAGGGTTTCTTCATGGCCATGTGGCTGACCACCACGTGCGGCCAGCCCATGTAGCCGATGGAGAAGACCAAGAGCGCGCCGAGGATGACGCCCCACTGTCCCTGGAAGCCGAGGTCCGCGCCCCACATGGTCAGCAGGTTCGGGTTGATCTGCCCCACGGCCTCGTTGCCTGCGGTGAAGCCGCCGATGGCGATCAAGGTGGCGATCAGGATCCAGACCATGCCGATGACCATGATGATGGCCTGCACGAAGTCGGTGTAGGCCACCGCCAGGTAGCCGCCGAGGAAGGTGTAGAGCACGATCACGCCGATGGCGATGGCCAGGGCGAGCGGGAAGGACACCCCGGTCACCATCTCCAGGCCACGCCCGCCGGCAATGAACTGGGCCAGGACATAGAAGAACATGCAGAACAGCGCCACCGGTGCGGCGATCAGCCGGATCCACTTGGATGGGTAGCGGTGTTCCAGGTATTCAATGGAGGTGATCGAGCCCAGGATCTGCGAGAGCTTGCGCATCCTGCGGCCCAGCACGGACAGGTTCAGGATGCCGCCGCCCAGGTCACCCAGGGCGTACCACATGCCGAAGTAGCCCTGCGTATAGCCCAGCGAGCCGGCGCCCATGAACATGTAACCGGACATGGAGGAGCTTTGCAGGCGCAGTGCGGTGACCCCGGGGCCCAGGCTGCGCCCGCCCAGCAGGTACCCCTCCGAGTCGGACTGCCCGCGCTTCATCGCCCAGAAGCCGATGCCGGCCATGGCGAGGAAGTAGACAACCAGGAAGGCCAGTTCCAGGCTCATTTCTCCCCTCCCAGGTCCTCGCGCTTCCAGTTGCGGCTGAGCCACATGAACGTGGCGGTGTAGATGACCCAGAACGCCGGAACGCCCAGGATCACCACGACGGTGAATGTCGGCAACCCAAACATCAGCAGTATCCTCCTCGGTACAGCACAACCTGTATGGTGTGAAGGGCATCACAAAATACACTGTGACCGCTAGCTTCGCACAGATGGGAAGGAACTGACAGTGACACACGGTGCGGAATTCGGTTCCAGCCGGACACTTTGTCCGGCCGATGGCATGCCGACCGTTGCCCAGGTGCTCCAGCTTCCACCCGTGCTGACCGGGGATCCCCAGGTGTTCGCGGACCAGCAGAATCTGGCCCGGCCCATCCGATGGGCCCACGTTCTGGAGAACATGATGCCGCGCGACCACCTGCGCGGCGGCGAAATGGTGCTGACCACCGGCATTGGCTGGGGCCCGGCCCCGGATTTCACGCGCTATGTCAGGGACCTGGCCCTGTGCGACGTGCCGCTGCTGGTCTTGGAGCTTGGCACCCCGGTCAGCGAGGCACCGCAGGAACTGGTGCAGGCCTGCCGCGAGGCGGGGCTGGCGCTGGTGATCATGCACCGAAAGGTCGCGTTCGTGGAGATCACCGGCGCCCTGCACGAATGGTTGTTCTCCGAGCAGACCCGGCGCATTGAAGCCGGCGGCACAGTGACCGTGCTGTTCACCGCCTTGATGCAGCGCGGCGCCCCGACCGATAGCATCCTGTCCACCTGCGCCCAGCTGCTGGGAACACCGGTGATCTTGGAGGATCAGGGGTACCATGTCCTGCGCTACGCCCCGAGTTCCACGGCGCCGCAGCAGATATTCGAGTCCTGGCAGGAGCATTCGGGCCGGGAACACCGTGCCGGAAACCCGGGACGGCATGCGGTGCCGGTGACCCTGCACGGCAAGCATTTCGGTTCCCTGATCTGCTCGCTTCAGGCCCAGCATCCCGCCGGAGTGCACCATGTGCTGACCATGGCGGCCGTGGCCATCGGCGTGGACCTGCTGCAGCGTCCCGGGTCCGCGCGCTGGGAACTGGGCACCGGACAACAGCTGCTGGATGACCTGCTGGTGCACAAGAAGGTCTCCGCCACCGAACTTGTCCCCCGCTTTGAAGCCTCCGGCCTGCCAATTCGCGGCAGGATCCTGCATGGTTTCGCCGTAGCCCTCGCTCCACAGGCGGATCCGGGGCCCGCGGCCGAAAGTCTGCGGGAGGCCCTCGCGCCGCATCAGGCCGCGGTGGCCCATCAGGTGGTCAACGGGCGTTCACTGCTCTTCGGCCTGCTGTCGTTGCAGGAGCAGGCCGCGCCTTTCGCGCAGGAAGCCTTCGAACCTGGCGAACACCTGCGGGGGCCGCTGTATCTGGGCCCCGGCTGCCATGAACTGCAGGCGGCGGCCGATTCTCTGCGCCAGGCGCGGGCCGGTTTCGAACTGCATCTGGGAGCGGACGGCGGCAACGTGGTGCACACGGCCGCCGAACCATTGGCCCTGCTCGCCCACGAGCTGCGCCATGAACCGTCCCTGCAGCGCCTGCCCCGGCAGGTGCTGGCTCCAGTCCTCGACCTGCCGCAGCCGCAGCGCACGGAATTCCTGCGGATCCTTGAAGCCTGCGTGGCCCATCCGGCGAACCGGTCACTGGCCGCCAGGCACAGCCTGCTCTCCCGCTCGGTGTTCTACCAGCGCCTGTCACGGCTGGAGGAGCTGCTGGGCATCAGCCTTGATGACCCGAGGCTGCTGACGGTGCTCTCCCTGGCGTTGGCGGTGCACCGGCAGAGCCAGCGATCCGGTAGGCCACCACACCCTTAAGCCGCACCTGTTTTCTTGGACGCCTGGAGTTGCGGGTCTGGCTGGCGGCCGTTGTCCCGGGCCACCGCCAACACCACCCCGATCGCCGCGAGGGAGGTGGCCAGGGAGGACCCACCAAACGAAATGAAGGTGAGCGGCACTCCGGTGACCGGGACCAGGCCGGCCACCATGGCGATATTCAGCACCGCCTGGGCGATCAGCCATATCAAGGTGACCGTACAGAAGCAGCGGGCAAAGACGGAGGTTGAACGCTGCGCAATCCGGTGGATGGATACGGCCAGGAAGGCGAAGATCAGCAAGAAGAACAGCGAGCCGATCAGCCCCATCTCCTCGCCGATGACGGCGAAAATGAAGTCGGTGTGGGCTTCTGGGATCCAGTGCCATTTCTGCCGGCTCTGTCCCATGCCCACGCCCCACAGCCCACCGGAGGCCAATGCGTACTGGCCCTGTAGGTTCTGGTGGCACAGATCCATCCCGTCATCGCAGGCCCGGTTCGCCCAACTCATCAGGCGCACCATGCGGTTCGGGCTGATCAGCGCCGCAATGATCACCACAACGCTGACCCCGCCGAGCACCACCAGCAGTTTGCGCAGCTCCACCCCGGCAATGAAGAGCGTGGCCAGGGTGATCAGCATCAGCACGGCAGCGGTGCCCAAGTCCTTCTCCAGCAACACCAGGGCGATAAACAGCCCATTGCCGACCAGATAAGGGATGGCCAGGTGCTTCCAGTCGTGCAGCAGCCTCCGCTTGGCATCCACAATGTGAGCGGACCACAGCACGCTGGTGAACTTGGCCAGCTCCGAGGGCTGGAAGGTCACCGGCCCCAAACCCAGCCAGCGCCGCGCCCCGTTGACCTCCACCCCCAGCGGTGTCAGCACCAGCACCAGAAGCACCAGGGTCAGCAGGAAGGCCGGCCAGCTCAGCCTGCGCAGCACCCGCACCGGGAAGCGTGACAACACAAACATGGCCGCAACCCCCAAGCCCGCGGCCACCGCCTGTGTGGTCAGCAGGCGGTATGGCGAGGACCGGGTGCTCACCCCGGACGCGGATAGCACCATGACCAGGCCCATGACCGTGAGCAGCAAGGTCATCCCGACAATGATTTGGGCATCGTGGCGGCTGGCCCGTGAGATCCGGGCCGGGGAAGCCGCGGCCTGCCTACTCATTGGCGCACCTCTTCCCGGGCACGGTGCCAGCGGCTCGCCCTGCCGCTCAGAGGGATCTTTGGGACACTGCCAAACACTGCCGCAACCAGCCGCCAAGGTGAAGTACGCATAACCATTCACCCTACTGAGCTACGAGTTAAGCCACTAATAGCCCCAACGGTATGACGCATGCACTTCCCACATGGATCAGAAAATTATCCACGCGGAGCAGGCGCTCAGGACCGGGCAGCGTTCGGCGCCTGCATGATACGGTGAGGCCTTGCTCGCCCCCACTGCCTTGTAGAGGTGCCATCCTTGACCCCCGACTATGAGCCGCTGCTGCTCCCGCCCGGACCGTTGACGGGCCCACGCCTGTCCTCCGGCATCACCATCGCCCAGCTGGATGCGATGATCGCGGTCGTGGATTACGGCTCATTCACCGCGGCGGCCGACATACTGGGCATCTCCCAGCCTTCGTTGTCCCGTCGAATCCGTGCGCTGGAGGATGTCCTGGGGATGGCGGTGTTCATTGCATCGGGCCGGAACATGGTGCTCACCGAACTGGGCCGGGACCTGGTGCCGGCCGGGCGGCGGATTCTTGCGGAGATCGCCTCGATTGACTCCACCATCCACGCCCACCGCAACCTTCTGGCCGGAACACTCAAGGTGGCCGGGCTGCCCTCGCTGATCTCCACGGTGTTGCCGCCCTACCTGGGCCGCTTCCACCATCAGTTCCCCGAGGTGCGGGTGGAAACCTTCACGGTTGAGGATTCGGAGGAGCTGGCCGAGGCCGTGCGGCTTGGCCGGGCCGATTTGGGGTTTGGGGTCAATGAATCCGTCCCGGAGCAGCTGGCTGCCCTGCCGCTGAAGGACCAGAATTTCGCCGCCGTGCTGCCCGAGGCGGCGACCAACGGTTCTGCCGACGTCCTTGACGTGGCGGACCTGCACGGACGCACCCTGGTGACCCTGCCAGAAGGCACCTCCATCCGCGCGGTGACAGAAGGCGTCTATGCCGACTACGGCGTACAACCGGAACAGGTCATCACCACCACTCAACGTGACGCGCTGGTTCAGCTGAGCATCGCGGCCGGCGGCATCACGATTGTGCCCGAGGTGTTGGCTCATTCCGCCTCCTTCCTGGGCGGCCGGGTGGCCCGGCTGCGGACCCCGGCCCGGCGGTCCATCAGCGTGGTCTACCGCGATGAGCGCCACCACGGCCCTGCGCTGACGAATTTCCTGCAGCTGCTGCGGGACTGACTGCTTGTTTCCGGCGTTGATCTGCACCCCGCGCCACGCTGGATGGGATGGCATTTCCACTCATGCGCGGCACGCATGGAAGCTGCCCCTCCGGCTATTGGTGCCGCCCCGTCCACCCGTGATGCCATGGAAATTCTGACTTTGACCAGAAGTGTGTGGACGGAAGGACCCGGCGAGCGTGAACAACCCGCAAGGCATGAAGCGCGGAAGAGCAGCAGGAGGACGGAACCGGGTTCACGCTCCGCGCCGACGGCGCGCGTTGATCAGCATCATTGTTGCGGTGCTGTTCTGCGGCCTGGTCGGCACCACCGCGATGGCGGTGCTGCACCTGCAGCGCAACATCACCACCGCTCCCCTGGGGTCCCGTTTCCCGGCCGAGGACCCTGTCCCGGACGGCGAGCGCAATATCCTGCTGCTCGGGTCGGACGCCCGCGACGAGTCCTCCACGGCCTACGGCTCTGATCACGGGTCGCGGCGCAGTGACGCCATGGTGCTGGTGCATTTCGCGGCCGAGAACGAGCGCATCGATGCGGTGCAGCTGCCGCGGGACACGCTCATGCAGTTGCCGGCCTGTGAGGATCACGGGCACGGGGCCTATCCGGGCGGTTATGGGATGATCAACTCGGCGTTGAACTATGGCCCGGCCTGTTCGGTGGCCGCGGTCGAAGAGCTCAGCGGAGTCAGGATCGATAACTTCATCGAGCTGGACTTCGAGGGATTCATTACCGTCGTTGACGCCCTGGATGGCGTGCCGGTGTGCCTGCCCGAGGCGCTGAAGGACCCGAAGGCGAAGCTGGATCTTCCCGCAGGCCAGCAGACCGTCAACGGCAAAGATGCCCTGGCCCTGGCCCGGACCCGCCACGCCGTCGGGGATGGCAGCGATATCGCCCGCATGGATCACCAGCAGATGGTCATGTCCGCCATCGTGCAGCATGTGACCAGCCGGGAGGTGCTCACGCGCCCCGACCGGCTGTACTCCTTCTTGGATGCCGCCACTTCCGCGATGACCGTAGATCCCGGCCTGGAATCACTGAGCAGTCTGGTTTCCCTGGCCAGGCAGCTGGCCGACGTTCCCACCTCGCAGATCTCGTTCTTGACCATGCCGTGGAGCCCGGCACCGCAGAACCCTAACCGGGTTGTCCCTTCTGCTGAAGCCCAGACGGTTTTTGCGTCGCTGCGCGCTGACCGTCCACTGTCCGGCGAGGAGAAGAAGGCGAAGCAGAAGCAGAAAGCCGAGCCGGTGCGGTCGGCGCCGGTGAGGATCACGAACGGTGCCGGGCTCAGTGGGCTGGCCGCAGAGTATTCCGCCGAGGTCAGCGCCGTGGGCCACACCGTCAGTGGGATCGACACCGCACCGCAGCTGCAGGCGTCCACCGTCCTGCTGGTTGACGGCAGCGACGCGGCCTTGGCGACGGCGACGACCCTGGCCAGTGACCTGCACCTGGACCTCACGCCCCAGGTGGGCGCGGCATCAGGAGTGCAGCTGGTCCTGGGCCAGAACATTGACCAACTGGATCAAGAGACCGCAGCACCGCAGAGGACCCCCGAAGCAAAGGAAAGGCCCACCCCACGCTCGGCCGACGCCGGATTGTGTTCCGGTTAGCAGGTCAATGACCACCGGCGGTAGGCACCCCGGGAGGCAGGAATAGCAGGGTTTCGGGGTTTGCGGAAGACTTCACGCAGTGAGAATAACCCGGTCCAGAATCGTCCCGCAGACAAGATGCGGTGGGTATTGTGGGCAGTACAGGGACACCCGGGATCTGACGTTCCGGGAAGGTTGAAAGTTCCTGTTGCCCGAAGTAGGTGCCATGGTGAAGTTCATCCGCATTCGCCGCGATGTACGGCGGCCATGCCGTCATGGGTCCCAGGCCGCAGTACGGCTGCTTGGCATGCGACAGGGCACCAGCAGCAGGCACGCTCGCGCTTATGACCCGTGGGCCGTCTGGCAAGGGTTTCCCGACGCTGCCGCTTTCCCTTCCAGCACGCTGTGCCACCTCACCGCCCACCACCGGGCATCCCGCCATCCATCAGCATCAAGGGAGCAATCCATATGCAGTTCAGCAACCAAGTAGCCCTCGTCACCGCAGCCGGTGCAGGCATCGGCCGCGCCATCGCGCTGCGCCTGGCCAAGGACGGGGCCGCCGTCCTGGTTTCAGATGTCAATGACGCGGCCGGCGCAGAAACCGTGGAACTGATCGAGAACGCCGGGGGACGTGCCTCCTACCTGCACGCGGACGTCTCGGTTCCCGAGGAGGTAAATGCGCTGGTTCCCCGCGCCCTGGAGATCTTTGGCCGTTTGGACATGGCGGTGAACAACGCCGGGGTGGGCGCCATGCCCAAACCCATTCAAGACGTCACCACCGCTGACTGGGAGCGTTCCATCAACATCACCCTGACCGGCACGTTCCTGGCCATGCAAAGCCAGATCCGGCACTTCACCGAGCAGGGGCAGGGTTCCATTGTGAACATCGCTTCCCTAGCGGGAATCAGCGCCACCCCGCAGCTGACCCCATATGGTGCGGCGAAGCACGGGGTCGTTTCCCTGACCCGCAGTGCCGCGAAGGAAAACGCTGAAGCGGGCATCCGCGTCAATGCGGTGGCCCCCGGCGCCATTGAAACCGCGGCCCTGGCATCCCTGCCGGAGGAGGCGAAGGCCGGATATGCGGCAGAGATTCCCATGAAGCGGCTGGGTCAGCCGGAGGACATCGCCAGCGCCACCGCGTTCCTGCTTTCCCCGGAAGCCAACTTCATCACCGGTGTGGTGCTGCGCGTGGACGGCGGCACCGAAGCCTAAACCCGGCAGCAGCTGCCAAGCATGGCGCCTGGTGAAGGCAACGGCGGACGGCAGGAAGGATCTTCCCGTCGCCCGCCGTTGTCTTGGTTATGCCTGCTGGGCGGTCACGCGTCCGTGTTGACCACGAGCCGCCCGGGCTTCGCCATCCACCGCTCAAAAGGCAGGGTCAGGAACGGTAGGGTGGAGGCCGCCGCGCCAACAACCAGCACCCAGATCTTCCAGCGGAACGTCACCGCAGTCACCACCGCAGCAGCCAGATAGCACAACCAGGTCACGCCGTGCGCCCATCCGAAGATCGTCACGCCAATGCCGTTGCCGTTGATCAGGTACTTAAAGGCCATGCCGGTCAGCATCCCCACCCAGGTGAAGCACTCGACAATCGAAACCACCTGGAAGAACCGGCGGATCGCCGTTTGCCAGGCAGCCGTTCCCAACGGCCGCCTTTGTTCGGCGGCAACAGGGTGGGTCGACGACTCAATGACGGACACGGCGGCTCCTGCATTCGATGATTCAAAATGGCAATCCCACCCACCCTATCCGTCACCCCAAACCAATACTTGACTTCGTAAGCAACACCACTGGAGCGTCTTAAAAGCGGATCTGCGTGAAAGTGCGAAATGTTCACTGGTTCATCAACCCTTGCCCGGCATCACCGGAAACCTTTTTCTTCGTCCAGTTCCACTGCGCATTTGCTCAAAATCGCCGCCAAACACTCGATTCCGGGGAGCCCGAGTGATGGACTAGCGCCATGGCTACTTACAACATCGGGTACATCGTTGGTTCGCTCTCCAGCAAGTCCATCAACCGGATTCTTGCCAAAGCCCTGATCAAGCTGGCACCGGACTGCCTGGAATTCACCGAGATCCCCATCGGGGATCTGCCGTTGTACAACCGCGACCTGGACGAGAACTATCCAGAGGCGGCCACCAAGTTCAAGAAGCAGATCGAAGCTTCCGATGGCCTGCTGATCGTTTCCCCGGAATACAACCGCTCCATCCCAGGCGCACTGAAGAACGCCTTGGATTGGGGGTCCCGCCCCTGGGGCACCAACTCCTTCGCACGCAAGCCCGCAGCCGTCATTGGAGCTTCCACCGGCGCCATTGGCACCGCCCTGATGCAGTCCTCAATGCGCACGGTCCTTGGGTTCCTGGACGCGCCCCAGCTCAATGCCCCAGAGGCCTACATCAGCTTTAAGCCCGAGGCCTACGAGGAGGACGGAACCGTCACCGACGAGTCCACCCGCAAGTTCCTCCAGCACTACGTCGATGAGTACACCGCTTTCATCCAGCGCGTGCTGGATGCAAGCGCCGAAGGCCACATCGGAGATCCGGGGTCGCCGCAAAAGTAGCGTCCACCCGCCGCGCGATTATCCACTCACTTCACCAACCCAGGAGATGTCGTTGACCGAGCCGGAGCTGACCCAGTCTTCACTTAATGCCACACAAAATCCACTGCCGCGTCCCACCTGGCCCGAAGCAGCCCAGATCGTGGCGGACATTTTTGCGCCGGTGTTGGCCAAGGGACCAATTCGCCGGCGGCCGAAGGTCATGGCGGTCGCCGAGCGCCTGGACATTGAGCGTCGCGGGGTGAAACGGATGCAGGCCCTGGTCGACAAATACGGCCCAGGTCCCCTGCAGCTGAAGCTGTTCGGCCGGGAGTTCTCGCTGATCCTGGATCCACAGGACGTGCACCGTGTCCTGGACCAGACACCTGAACCCTTCACCCCCGCCGAATTGCTCAAGCGCAAAGCCCTGGAACACTTCGAACCGCGTTCTTCACTGATCACCCGCGGACCGCAACGGGCCGGACGCAGGGAATTCAACGAAAAGGCGCTCGGCTCGGATCATCCGATACACAAGATGGCCAGTACGCTGCTGCCAGCGGTGCGAGAGGAAGCCAAGATCCTCTTGGACGAGGTCGGAACCGAGAGTGGCACCCTGCGTTGGGATGACTTCAACCGCGCCTGGTTCCGCATGGTTCGCAGGGTCGTGCTCGGGGATTCGGCTAGAAATGACGATCGGCTGATCGAGCTGATCGAGTCGCTGCGGTCCAGGGGCAACCTCGCTTTTCTTCGGCCGCTGGACCGGGTCACCCGTGACGACTTCCACGACACACTCAAGGAGATCCTCGACCGCGCGGAGCCAGGGAGCCTGGCGGCGTTCATGCAGAATATGGGACCTTCCGAGACTGAGCCGGCGGATCAGGTTCCACAGTGGCTCTTTGCCTTTGATCCCGCCGGAACCGCCGCATGGGCCGCCATGGCACTGCTCTCCAGCGATGAGCCGAAGATGGACGAAGCCCGTGAGGAGGCATTGGTTCAGGCTTCGGACCCGGCCCCGTTGTTGCCAAAGTTGCGCCATGCCGTACTCGATACCCTGCGCCTGTGGCCCACCACGCCCTTCATCCTGCGCCAGGCCACCCGCTCGGTGGAATTCACGCCGGGCATCATGCCCGAGGGCACCTCGGCGCTGATTTTTGCGCCCTACTTCCACCGGGACGACAGGCACCTGGGGTACGCCAACACGTTCAGCCCACACATCTGGGATGCTGAACGCACCAACACCGACTGGCCGCTGGTGCCCTTCAGTGACGGCTCAGGGATTTGCCCCGGACGACACCTGGTCCTGATGCTGACCAGTAATTTCATCGCCGAGCTCATCCGCGCGCACGAGGTGCGGCTGCTCCAGCCGAGCCTGGACCCCCGGAATGTACCCAGCACGTTCAATACCTATGGCGCCGAATTCCGGGTTACCTCTCGTTGAGCCAGCAGCGTGAGGGCCTGTCTCGCCTGATCCCGGCTAACGCGACAGCGTGAAGCTGGCCGTTGGCCGGGAGGACCCGGGCCCGGTGAAGTGAACGTTCAGCGACCCGAAACCGGGCAGCACCGTCACCATAATCCGGGGGCTCGACGTTCCGGACGCGGTACAAATGAAACGGTCCGGACCCAGCCAGCTGTTGCTCTTGCGGCATCCGTCCCCGGCATCGGCCCAACCCCACAACAGGCTGTCGGTGGCGAGCGTGACTTCGAAGGCCTGGCCCCCTGGGATGTTTGAGGTCGTGAGCGCGAATTCGTAGGTCGAAGTCAGCCCGTGAGTCACACTATGCAGGCTGACCTCTACCTGCGGTTCGGTAGTACCCGGCTCCGGATCGCTGGGCTCCGGGGCGGGGTCGCTGGGATCCGTGCTTGGCTCAGGCGAGGATTCCTCGCCGGGAGTGGGGTCCAACTCCTCGGTTTCCTCGTCAGTTGGAGACGGTGACGGTTCAGCCGTCGGCTCCGCCGTGGGCTCCTTGGTCGGTTCAACCGTCGGTTCCTCAGTCACTTCCGCCGAAGGTTCCTCAGTCGGCTCAGCCGTCGGACCTTCCGAAACCTCGGGACTTGGCGCGGACGTCGGATCTTCGGTCGGCTCAACCGTCGGTTCCTGAGTTGGTTCAGCCGAGGGCTCCTCAGTCGGTTCAACCGTCGGTTCTTCCGAAACCTCAGGATTCGGCTCAACAGTTGGCCCCGACGTTGGGTCTTCCGTCGGCTCAACTACCGGATCCTCGGTTACTTCCGCGGAAGGCTCAGTCGGTTCAGCTGTCGGTTCTTCCGAGACCTCAGGACTTGGTTCTAAACTAGGCTCCGACGTCGGCTCTTCAGTCGGCTCAGCCGTCGGTTCCTCCGTCACGTCCGCCGTCGGCTCTACAGTCGGTTCTTGGGTGAGCTCGGGACTGGGCTCCGATGTTGGCCCTTCCGAAACCTCAGGGGTGGGCTCCGCGGTGGGATCCATCGAAGGCTCCGCCGTCGGATCAACAGGCTCGTCCGAAGTCTCAGGATTCGGTTCCACCGTCGGAGACATGGAAGGAACAATGGTGGGCTCAACATCGGGCTTTGCCGAAGGCTCGTCGGGCTCCGTCGTGGGCCGCTGCTCCGGGCTCGACGAGGGCCTGGATTGAACGGGGTGCATGCCCACCGCGGGTCTTTCGCTGGCCGGCGGCGCCGCGTTCCCCGGCCCGCCCGGTGTGCTCCCCGGCTGCGCTTGGCCCGGATCCGTGTCCCTGGATTCGTTGATGGTTTCGGGCTTCAGCAGCTTGCGGAGCACCACGCGGGCGATGTCATCCGGTGATTCCAGTTCCTGGGCCATCTCAGTGGCTTCGGGACCTGCCGGTTCCCCTGAATTGTCCTGTGGCTGGGTCCCGGGCCGCACGGGGTTGAGCGGTGCAGCGGGAACCGGAGCATGCTGGGCGGCCTCGGGCTGGTTCCCGTCCTTGGAATGAATGCCAATGGCAATCCCGGCGGCCGAGGCGACGACCGCGACCGCGGTGAGCGCGGTGCCCACGGTTGTGGCTAGGGCCCCGCCGCTGGCGGTCCCGAGCAGGGTGCCACCCGAGGCGCCGGATGAGGCGGCGGCCCCGGACCCGCTTAACGTCCCGGCCCCCGCGGCGGAGCCCGAGGCCAGCTGGGCCGCGGCCGGGATCCCCAGCGCGGTGACCCCACCCACCACCAGCGGAAGGATGATGCCGCGGACCATCTGTCCCACGTCGCTCAGCTCCAGGTACACGCCGTGGCAGGGCCCGCAGGTCTTCAGGTGCCGCCCGACGGCGCGCTTCTCCCGGGCCGGAGCGGAGCCGCGCACATAGCGCGGCAGCTGTTCCCGGGTGCTGGCGCAGGCCGCGGGAAGGTCGGCGTGCTCGTTCAGGTGCGCGGCCAGGTAGGCTTCGCGCAGCCCCTCGCGGGCGCGCACCGCCAGTGCGGAGACCGCGTTCGGGCTCAAGCCCAGGATCGGGGCGACCTGGCGTGGGGCCAGCTCATCGATCTCGGTGTGCCACAGCACCGCCTGCCAGCGTTCGGGCAGCGTCTTGAAAGCGCGGATCGCAAACTTCGATTCGGCCCGCTGCATCACCTCATCGGCGTTGTCCTGCCCGTCCTCAAACTGGCTGAGGTCATCGGTGGGCAGCTGCCGGGAGGCGGCCTGGTTGCGGGCGAACGCCTCACGGGAGACGGCGGTGAGCAGGTAGGCGCGGAAGAATTCGGTGGGCCCCTGGCCGCGGCGGATCAGGGAGAAGACCCGCAGGAAGGATTCGGAGACGATGTCCTCGGCCTCCGAGGGGTTATCGGTATGGCGGTAGGCGACGGCGAGCGCAACCTGCCGGTGCCGACGGTAGAGCAGTTCCTGGTGTTCGCCGCTTCCAAAGCGCAGGCCCTCGATCAGCTGTGCATCGCTGGCACCGCTCGTGCCCAGCTCGGAATCGATCGCCATCACGCCCCCATATCGCGAATTGTCCACCGTGCCGTCAAGTGGAGACGCTTAACCCCGGGCGTCTGCGCTGACACTCCTCGGGCCAGTCCGTGATGCGCGGGATGAACAGCGCGCAGGCGCCCGACGCCACCGACTATACCCAGTGCAGGTGGCGGGGCGGAAAACGTTCCGTTTCCGGTGAAGCGCATCAACATGGTTTTTCAGCCTTTTCCCGTGGACAGGTGGGCGGAAGGAAGCGCGCGCCCCGTCCCCCAGTGGGACCGCCCCTGGCGTGGGGCGGGCCTTGCGGGACGCGTACTTCCCTCCATGCGCGAGTGTGCGCCTACTGCCGGCCGTGTTGGATCCCCCATGAATCCAACCCGCTGAGCCTGCCTTTCGGCGCAGAAGGCCACTGTCAGCAAGCTGATGCCCTCCGGTCCCCGTGGCGGCCCCCACCGCCAACTGCGGGGGCATCATCTTCGCTGTCACCGGTTAAGAGTGGGCGGGCGGTGAATCGTGACGCGGTTGTCGAAAGATTTCCTAAAAGTTTTTTCGCGCCCGTTCCTACCGCAGGTTCAGGCGTTCCTTCCACCGGCGGTAGACGGCCCGCCGCCCACCATGGGCGGCGAAGGTTCGCCACGCCATGCGCACCGCCCGCAGGTGGCTGCGTGGGCTGGACAGGCTGCGGCCCGCCACTCCCACGACCAGCCCCAAACCCAGCCGGACCTTTGCTTTTGACGGCAGCACACAGGAAAGATCCATGTCATCGTGCAGTTCGGGGGCCTGGCGGTGCACCCGGGGTGAGGCGTACTGCCAAACGCGTTGGCGCATCGCCATGTTCGAGCCCCACAGCGGCACCCTGGCCAGCGCGGCGCCGATGGCAGCATAGTAGGCCCCGAAATAGTACGCGGCGGCCACGGTCCGTGCCCACCGCGGCAGGTCATAGAAGACGCCCAGCCCGGTGACTGCGTCCAGGTCCGGGTTACGGGAGAAGTTTTCAAGGATGCGCGACACCCACCGGGCGTCGGGCCGGCTGTCCGCGTCGCAGCGGGCAATGATCTCCCCTTCGGCGGCGTCGTAGCCGGCGGCCGCTGCGGCCGGAATCCCGCGGCGCGGCTCGCTGATGACCCGCACCCCGGCGGCCTGGGCGAGCTGCCGGCTGTTGTCCGTGGACCCGTTGTCCACGATGATGATTTCAAAGGGCTCATCCCGTTGCTTCTTGAGCAGGTCAAGCAGCACCGCCAGGTGCTGCTCATCGTTCAGGACCGGCACGACAACGCTAACCCGGTTCATTCTCACCCCGCCCTGCGCCGCGCAAAGCGCGATCGGTCCGGAAGACGCCGGAGGCTGCCAGCGCGGAGCCGGCGAGCCCGGCCAGCAGGTCTCCCATGGTGTCGTCGTAGCCCACCCCGATGCGTGGGTCCAGCAGCCGATAACCGGCCCACTCGCCGATTTCCCACAGCACCGCCAGCAGGGCACCGAGCGCCACGAGGATTACAAAGCGCCACCACGCTCCCCCGGCACTTGTCCCATTCATCAGGCCCGTTGTGCGCAGTGTGCCGTGGAGCAGGCCGACCACAACGCCCATCAGCAGCCCATGAACCGCAAGGTCGAGCCACTCGATGAGCGCGTAGGCGCCCAGGGCACTGAAAACGGTGGCGCCCAGCAGGACGAGCTGGCCCAGCGCATCGCGCCAGCGGGTCGACGCGAAGTAGCGAAGCGCCCATTGCCCGCCCCAGGACAACGCGGCCGCCAGGAAGGCGGCCGGCCCGGCCACGGCACAGGCCCAGGGCAACAGCAGCAGGCCGATCCCGCGCAGCAGGTCGGTGACGTGGGGAACAAAGGAGTCCTCATAGGCGGCCCTGGGTTGACGTTCGATCGTGACCTCCTTTTCGCTAGAGGATACAGCGCCAAACCCGCATTCCACGGCCGCGGTCATTCTCCGCACAGGATCAAGCACGCCGACGCTCCCCCATGCCCGTCTCCGGTGGGCCGCCTAGGTCCGTCCGCCTTCAATTCCCGGCACCTGAGCGCTGGCTGAAGGGCCCGGATTTCGCCCCGGCGGCGTGCCATCATGGGCACAGACCTGAAGGACAAGCACGCCAAGTGGTTCGGCAGCGACGCTCCGGGCCGTGGCGCCGTCGAAAGGAGTCCCGCATGAAAACCGTCAGCAAGCTGATCGTCGAATCCCTGGCCGAGTACGGGGTCACCCACGCCTGGGGCGTGGTGGGAGACGCCCTGAACCCCATCACGGATGCGATCCGCCAGGAGCCGGGCATGGAATGGATCGGGGTGCGCCACGAGGAGGTCGCCGCGTTCGCCGCCGGCGCCCAGGCGCAGCTGACGGGGAGGCTGGGATTGTGCATGGGAACGGTGGGCCCGGGCTCGATTCACCTGCTCAACGGGCTGTACGACGCGAAGAAGTCCCACGCCCCGGTGCTGGCCATCTGCGGCCAGGTGCCCTCCTCGGAGATCGGCAGCAGCTTCTTCCAGGAAGTCAACAACGATGTGCTGTTCAGCGACGTGGCCGTGTTCGCGCACACCGTCACCTCCGCCGACCAGATGCCGCAGCTGCTGGAGCAGGCGGTGAACGCGGCCGTCTCCCGCAAGGGGGTTGCGGTGCTGACCGTGCCCGGGGATGTGGGCGGCATGGAGCTGGAGAAGAACGTGCGCCGCGCCCAGTTCGTTCCCGAGGCCGCGCAGGCCGCCGCCCCGCGGGCGCAGATCGAGGCGGCAGCCAAGGTGCTGCAGGAAGCCGCGAAGGTCACCCTGCTGGTGGGCGTGGGTGCCCGGGAAGCCCGTCCCGAGGTACTCGAGCTGGCCGAGCGGCTGCAGGCCCCGATGGTGCTGACTCTCAAGGCCAAGGAGGGCCTGGAAGAGCAGAACCCCTACCAGGTGGGGCAGACCGGGCTGATCGGCAACCCGGCGGCGGTCAAGGCGCTGGATGAGGCCGAGGTGCTGTTCCTGGTGGGCACCGACTTCCCCTACCGGGACTGGTACCCCACCGGCAAGACGGTGATCCAGCTGGACATGCGCGCCGAGCACATTGGCCGGCGCACCCAGGTGGCCCATTCCCTGGTCGGGCACGTGCAGCCCACCCTGACCGAGCTGCTGCCGCTGCTGAACACCTCGCGCGAGGGCAAGCACCTGAGCGCCATGCGCAAGGACTACGAGCACTGGATGCAGCGTCAAATGAAGATCACCGACCCGCAGCGGGACCGCGGGCTGATCGGCAAGGTGCGCAGCCTGGTGGAAAACCCGGATGAGCTGATCCGCCCAGAGGCGGTGGCTGCCGCCCTGGACGCCCAGGCGGACCAAGACGCGATCTTCACCAGCGACACCGGCATGTCCACCGTCTGGCTTTCCCGGTTCATCACGATGAGCGGGACCCGGCGGCTGCTGGGCTCCTACAACCTGGGCTCCATGGCCAACGCCATGCCCCAGGCGCTGGGCGCCCAGGCCCTGGACCGCACCCGCCAGGTGATCGCCAACTGCGGGGACGGCGGGCTCATGATGCTGCTCGGGGATTTGCGCACCGCGGTGACCTACAACCTGCCGGTGAAGTTCGTGGTGTACAACAACGGGCGGCTGGGCATGGTGAAGCTGGAGCAGGAGCAGGGCGGGCTGCAGGAGTTCGGCACCGAGCTGGACAACCCCGACATTTCCGCGGTGGCCCAGGCCATGGGCCTGAAGGTGCAGCGGGTCATCGACCCCCAGCAGCTGGATGCCGCCGTCGCCGCCGCCCTGGCCAGCGAGGGCCCCTACCTGCTGGACATCCAGACCAACCCGCAGGAGATCTCGCTGCCGCCCAAGGCCACCGTCTCGGACGCGTGGGGCTTTGCGATCGCCAAGTCCAAGGAGGCCCTGGAAAGCGCCTAGCTGCAGCAGCATATACCAGACGAATAGCGCTCACCGATTGTATGACGAGGACCCCATGGAAAGGACGTGGACTGATTAAGTGGCAGCACGCGCAACGAGTCGACACCAACAAGGCATGAAGTGGGGCCCTGCGCTAACCGAGCTGCTGGTCGGATTGATTTGCCTGGGAATCGCGGCATTGGCCCTGCTCTGGGTTAGCGGCGTCGTTCAGCCGCCTGAGGAGCTTCCCGGCGTTCGGCGGCCGTGGCATTTCACGTCCTTCACTGTACTGGAGCAGTGGCTCTGGCTTGCATTTTGGACGGCGCTTTCCGTCATGGTGCTCTCCGATGCGATCCGGCGAACCATCGTCACCGTCTGCAAGCGACGGAACCGGGAGTGGGAAGAGCAGGAAACGGATACCGGGTCGGCCTCGGGACGCAAGCGGATAAAGGCAGAAGCGCCACTTCTGCATTCAAAGCACAGGCGTCGACGCTAAGTGTAGTGCTCGGTGAGGCGCGTTGAATTGCTCGGCGGATGAAGACCTCCTGACATGGTGTGGAGCTGTCCAAGTAGCCGCTTCGCAATTGGAAGGCCGCCATTGCCGAACTAACGCAGCGCTGATCCTAAGGCGCGTTTGCCGCTGACCTTGCTCGTCGCCGTCCGCGGCAGGAGCACGAGCGCAGGAATCTCCTTCTCGCCCCTGTACACCCTGGCCTTCATCGCCCTGCCGGGCACCTGCCTGAGTGTTGCCGGGCGCACCTGGGGGGCGCACCACAACCAGGAGCTAGGCAAGGCATCACGAGCCTTCTTAGCATCGCCGTGCGGGTAACGGTTTACCTCGATTTGAGAAGCACTGACCTAGCTCGCGGGAAAAGCAAAAGCGCCTCCCCTCACTTCGAAGTTATCTCGTGAGGGGAGGCGCTGGCTGCTGCGGCAGGCTTCCTACGCCTCGCCGCGGCGGATCAGCTTGCCCTTCGGCGTCTGGAAGTCCACGTCCACCCCGCCGACCATGGCCGAGCGGATGACCCCGGCCAGGGTCTTGCCCTCGTAGGGGCAGATCGGGTTCTTGTGGTGCAGCTTCTTCACGTCCACCACGAACGCCTCATCCGGGGCGAAGAGCGCGAAGTCGGCGTCGTTGCCCAGGGCGATGGCGCCCTTGTTCTTCAGCCCGGCCAGTTCGGCCGGCTTGGTGGACATCCACGAAATGACCTGTTCCAGGCCGATGCCGCGCTGCTTGGCCTCGGACCAGATCAGCGGCAGGCCCAGCTGCAGGGAGGCGACCCCGCCCCAGGCGACGCCGAAGTCCCCGTTTTCCACGTCCTTCAGGTCGATGGTGGAGGGCGAGTGGTCCGAGACGATGCAGTCGATGACCCCTTCCTCCAGGCCCTTCCACAGCAGTTCGCGGTTGGAGGCCTCACGGATCGGCGGGCAGCACTTGTAGGCGGTGGCGCCGTTGGGGATTTCCTCGGCCAGCAGGGTCAGGTAGTGCGGGCAGGTTTCCACGGTCAGCTTCACGCCGTCCGTCTTGGCGCTCTTGATCATGGCCAGCGCGTCCGAGCTGGACAGGTGCAGCACGTGGGCGCGGGCCCCGGTCCAGCGGGCGCGCTCGATCACCTGGGCGATGGCCACGTTCTCCGCGCCGCGCGGGCGGGACTTGAGGAACCGCTCGTACTGGTCGCCCTCGGCGTCCGGGGCGCGGTCGATGGCGTGGGAGTCCTCGGCGTGCACGATCATCAGCGAGTCGAAGGACTTCAGCTCCTCCATGTCCTCCTCCATCTCCTCAACGGTGAGGGAGGGGAACTCGTCCACGCCGGAGTGCAGCAGGAAGCACTTGAAGCCGAACACCCCGGCGTCGTGCAGTTCGCGCAGATCCTTCTTGTTCCCCGGGATGGCCCCGCCCCAGAACCCGACGTTGACGTACGCCTTGGTGCTGGCGGCCTCGCGCTTGATTTCCAGCGCCTGAAGGTTCACGGTGGGCGGGATGGAATTCAGCGGCATGTCCACGATGGTGGTCACCCCGCCGGCGGCGGCGGCCTTGGTGGCCGATTCGAAGCCTTCCCATTCGGTGCGGCCCGGCTCGTTGACGTGGACGTGGGTGTCCACCAGGCCCGGCAGCAGCACCTCATCGGCGCCGACCTCGATGACCCGTTCGCCGCGCAGGTTGTTGCCCAGCGGTTCGATGGCCACGATCTTCCCGTCCTTCACGCCCACTTCGCGGGCGGTGATTCCGGCCGTGGTCAGGATGCGTTCGCCGCGCAGCACCAAGTCGAACTCGGTGGTCGTCTCGGTGCCGGTGGCGGCCTGGGTGGTTTCGGTGCTCACAGTTCGTGCTCCTGATTCCTGATGTGTGATTCCTTGGGTGCGGGTGCCGGTTGCCTACCGGCGGCCCGCGGTGGTGCTCGCGGCATGCTCTTGCGCGATGGTCTTGGCCAGCCGGGTGCCGGCCTCGGTGACCAGTTCGGCCGAGCGGGTCATGGCCTCGCCCGGGTCCTTCACCAGGTCCACCAGCGCCACGGTGTGGCGGATGCCGGCGTTGGCCAGCTGTTCGGGGTCCAGCGTGGTGCGTCCGCACACGGCGTAGACCGGGATGCGGTGCGCGGCGGCGGCCTGGGCCACCCCGATGGGGGTCTTGCCCTCCAGGGACTGGCTGTCCAGGCTGCCTTCGCCGGTGATGACCGCGTCCGCGCCGGCCAGGGCCTGGTCCAGCCCGGTCAGCTCAAGCACCACGTCAATGCCGCGGCGGCGTTCGGCCCCCAGCAGCGCGATGGCCGCGTAGCCCATGCCCCCGGCCGCCCCGGCGCCGGGCTGCTGGCGGTATGCGGTGCCCAGTTCGGCCTCGAGCAGGTCGGCGAAGTGGGTCAGCGCCGCATCCAGTTCGGCCACCTGTTCGGCGCTGGCCCCCTTTTGCGGCCCGAAGACCGCCGCGGCCCCGTTGGCCCCGGTCAGCGGGTTCTCCACGTCGGCGGCGAGCACCACGGTGGTGCGCCGCAGGCGCTCATCCAGTCCGGTCAAATCCGCGGTGGCCAGCTGCGCCAGGGCGGCGCCGCCGCCGGGCAGTTCCCGGCCCTGCGCATCGCGCAGGGAGGCGCCCAGCGCCTGGAGCATCCCGGCCCCGGCGTCGGTGGTGGCCGAGCCGCCCACGCCCAGCACGATCCGGGTGGCCCCGGCCGCCAGCGCGTCGCTGATCAGTTCGCCGGTGCCGTAGCTGGTGGCGGTCAGCGGCTGTCGGGTGCCGCCGGGCAGCAGGTCCAGTCCGGAGGCGGCGGCCATTTCGATCACGGCGGTCCCCTCGTGCAGCGCGTAGCTGGCCTCCAGCCGCTGGCCGGTGGGCCCGGTGACCTGGGTGCGGCGTTCGGTGAACCCGGCGGCCAGGGCCGCGTCCACGGTCCCCTCCCCGCCGTCGGCCACCGGCACGGTGACGCTTTCCAGCGGGTCGATCACCCGGGACAGGCCGGTGTGCAGGGCGGCGGCCACCTCGGCCCCGGTCAGGGTGCCCTTGAACTTGTCGGAGGCGATGACGATCTTCATCCCGCGGCCCGCCTTTCCCTCATGGTCCTGCTGACGTTGTTGTTCTTGGCCCATCCCCGGCGCCGGTGGCGCCCGGGGATGGGTGTGGCCCGCCGGGTGGCGGGCCGTGCCGCCAAGGCGCGCAAGGCGTGCGGCGGATCACAGTTTCCTGTATCCATTGTGCACGCTTTGCGCACCTCGGGGTGTTCCGGTTGGGTGAGTGTGACGACTGACCCTAGCCGAGTACTGCGGTCCGCTCGCTCAGCGGCACCAGGGCGGTCGGCGCGTCCCCGGCCTCAAGGGCCAGGTCCTCGAACTCGTTGACCGCGTCAAGCCCGGCGCCCATCGAGATGTTGGTGACCCGCTCCAGGATGACCTCCACGACCACCGGCACCTGGTGCTCGTCGGCCAGGCGGTTGGCCTCAGCGAAGCCGGCGGCCAGCTGGGAGGGGTCCTCCACACGCACGGCCTTGCAGCCCAGGCCCTCGGCGACCTTCACGTGGTCCACGCCGTAGCCGTTCATCTCCGGGGAGTTGATGTTCTCAAAGGCCAGGGAGACGTGGTAGTCCATCTCGAAGCCGCGCTGGGACTGGCGGATCAGGCCCAGGTAGGAGTTGTTGACCACCACGTGCACGTAGGGCAGCTTGAACTGCGCGCCCACGGCCAGTTCCTCGATCATGAACTGGAAGTCGTAGTCCCCGGAGAGGGCCACGACCTTCTCGCCCGGCTTGCCGCGCACCACGCCCAGCGCCGCCGGCCCGGTCCAGCCCAGCGGGCCGGCCTGTCCGGCGTTGATCCACTTGCGCGGGCCGAACACGTGCAGCATCTGCGCGCCGGCGATCTGGCTCAGGCCGATGGTGGACACGTAGGTGGTGTCCTGGCCGAAGGCGGCGTTCATCTCCTGGTAGACGCGCTGCGGCTTGATCGGGATGTTCTCGAAGTTGGTCTTGCGGTGCCCGGTGCCCTTGCGCTCGGTGCACTCGGCCGACCACTGGGAGTAGTCCGGCACCCGGCCGGCGGCCTTGCGCTCGCGCACCACCTCAAGGATGGCCTCAAGCGCGGCCCCGGCGTCGGAGGTGATCCCCAGGTCCGGGGAGAACACGCGCCCGATCTGGGTCGGCTCGATGTCCACGTGCACGAACTTGCGTCCGGCGCGGTAGGTGGCCAGGTCCCCGGTGTGGCGGTTGGCCCAGCGGTTGCCGATGCCCAGCACGAAGTCGGAGGCCAGGAACGTGTCGTTGCCGTACTTGGTGTGGGTCTGGATCCCGACCATGCCCGACTGCAGGCGGTGGTCGTCCGGGATCGCGCCCCAGCCCATCAGGGTCGGGGAGACCGGGATGTCCAGTTCCTCGGCCAGCTGAACCAGCGCGGCGCTGGCGTTCGCGTTGATCACCCCGCCGCCGGCGATGATGATCGGGCGCTCATGGCCGGTGAGCAGGTCCACGACCTTCTCCGCCTGGGCGCGGGACATCTGCGGGTTCTGCACCGGCAGCGGCTCGTAGGCATCGATGTCGAAGTCGATCTCGGCCATCTGCACGTTGATCGGCAGGTCGATCAGCGCCGGGCCGGGACGGTTCGAGCGCATGATCTGGAAGGCCTTGGCGAAGGTGCCCGGCACCAGGCCCGGCTCCAGCACGGTCACCGCGTACTTGGTGACCGGCTTGGCGATGGACTCGATGTCCACGGCCTGGAAGTCCTCCTTGTGCAGCACATTGGTCGGCGCCTGGCCGGTGATGCACAGCATCGGGATGGAGTCGGCGATCGCGGCGTACAGCCCGGTGATCATGTCGGTGCCGGCCGGGCCGGAGGTGCCCAGGCACAGCCCGATCTTGCCGGTGGCCCGCGAGTAGCCGTCCGCGGCGTGGCTGGCGCCCTCCACGTGGCGGTGCAGGGTGTGGCGGATCCCGCCATGGTCCTTCATGGCCGAGTACAGCGGGTTGATCGCGGCCCCGGGCAGGCCGAACGCCTCGGTGGCGCCTTCCTTCTCCAGGATCTGCACGATGGCATCTACGGTGCGCATCTTAGGCATGGGAATCACACTTCCTTGCTGGTCCGGCCGCTGGCCGGGGTCTTTCGAGAAAAGTTTGGATCCAGCCGGCGTTGGGCCGGCTGGGGTGGATAGACCTGCGACGGGACCCGCGGCTGGCACCACACGGAGCAATCACGTGGTCCTTTGCGTGGGGTCCTCGGCTCATCACACCGGCCGTCCTGGCTTCCATGAGCACGTGGGGGCCCGGGCAGTCGAAGACTTCGAGCTTCGGGACGATCTGTCAGGGAATCACTGATGTCGCTTCGACCCGGGCGCCCCTGGAGCAGGACGGCTGCGGATCCCAGGACCGCTGCGTGCGGTCTGCGGATCCCGTCACAGGAATCTTTGGGCCGGGCCGGTGTTCCCGGCCCGGGTGGCTACTCGGACTTGCCCGACAGGCGCTGTACGCCGCGGAAGAGTCCGGAGTGGTCCAGCGAGCCGTCGCCGCTGGCCACGGTGGAGCTGACCAGCTGGGCCACCAGGGCGCCCAGCGGCAGGATGACCCCGGCCTCGCGGGCGGCGGAGGTGACGATGCCCATGTCCTTGTTGTGCAGCGCCAGGCGGAAGCCCGGGCCGAATTCGCGGTCCAGGATCTTCTGGCCCTTCTGGTCCAGCACCTTCGAGCCGGCCAGCCCGCCGCCGAGCACCTGCAGCGCCGAGTCGGTGTCCACGCCGTAGGCCTCCAGGAAGACCACGGCCTCGGACAGCGCCTGGATGTTGGAGGCGACGATCAGCTGGTTCGCGGCCTTCACGGTCTGCCCGGAGCCCGAGGGGCCGACCAGCACGATGGTCTTGCCCACGGCCTCCAGCACGTCCTTGGCCTCGGAGAAGTCCGCCGGCTCGCCGCCGACCATGATGGACAGCACCCCGTCGATCGCGCCCTGCTCGCCGCCGGAGACCGGGGCGTCCAGCGGGCGCAGCCCGGCTTCGCGGGCGGCGTCGGACAGGCGCACGGCCACGTCCGGGCGGATCGAGGAGTTGTCGATCCACAGGGCGCCGGACTTCGCGTTGGCGAAGACGCCGTCCTCGCCGGTGACCACGGCTTCCACGTCCGGGGAGTCCGGCACCATGGTGATCACCACGTCGGCGTCCTTGACCGCCTCGGCGATGGTCTTTGCCGCGGTGCCGCCGGCGGCGGCCAGTTCCTCGGCCTTGGCGGCGCTGCGGTTGTAGCCGGTGACCTTGAAGCCGGCGTTGACCAGGTTCTTGGCCATGGGCAGGCCCATGATGCCCAGTCCGATAAAGGCGATGTTCTTGCTCATTTGTCCTGTTCTTTCAAAGCTGTCGAAGGCGGTGCCGGCGGGGCCGGCCTCATGCGGGAGGTGCGCTAGGCGGAGGTGCTGGCGGTTTCCAGCCAGTTGAACGCGGTCTCGCGCTCCTGCTTGTACTCCAGGGCGACCTTGCCGGTGTAGCCCAGTTCGCGGGAGCGGTCGATCCAGTCGAACAGCGGCAGGTTGCCGGTGCCCGGTGCGCCACGGCCCGGGTTGTCCGCGATCTGGATGTGGCCGAAGTCCTTGGCGTGCTGCTCGATCACCGCGGCGACGTCATCCCCGTTCACGGCCAGGTGGTAGAAGTCGGCCAGCAGGGCGATGTTCTGGTTGCCGGCGGCCTTGACCTTGTTGATGACCTCCAGCGCGTCGGCGGCGGTCTTCAGCGGGTAGGCCGCGGTGCCGGAGACCGGCTCGATCAGCACGGTGCCGCCGATGCGGGCCACGCCCTCGGTGGCGGCGAGAAGGTTCTTCAGACCCAGCTCGTCCTGCTCGGCCGGGGTGTATTCCTCCTGGCGGTTGCCGTAGAGCGCATTGAAGGCCTTGCAACCGGTGGCCTCGCCGATCGCGGCGACCACTTCCACGTTCGCCTTGAACTCGGAGCAGCGGCCCTTCCAGGACACCAGCCCGCGGTCGCCGCCGGGCATGTCACCGGCGTAGAAGTTCAGTCCGTCCAGCTGCACGCCGGCGTCCGTGAGGGAGGCGACGAACTTATCCACGTCCTTGTCGCCGGGCACGGCCTCGGCGAACGGCCACCAGAATTCCACGCTGTCGAAGCCCGCGGCCTTGGCGGCGGCTGCGCGTTCCAGGATCGGCAGTTCGGTCAGCAAGATCGAGCAGTTCAGTGTGTAGGACACGTCGTTCCCTCCTTGAAGTCTTTCCATAATTTCAACATGTGGAAACTATGTTTTGGTTTATGGAAACTTTATGGCGAGATCTGGGTCACTGTCAAGGGGGTTGCGTAACGCGGCGAACATCTGGGGGCGGGGCCGGGAAATTCCGTGGCGAACCCGCCAGCGACCGGTCAAGGACAGGGCGAACGGCAGCTTGCCTTGAGGTATCCGGCCCGTGAAGCCCGCCGGATCACGCGGCAACGGGACGACCATCGCGCGCACCGCGGGCACCACGGCACCCCTTCACCCGCCCTGTGGCATTGCGGAGTATTTTTCCGCATCGCAGAAGGCAGACACTCCGCCTGACGGAAAACCAGTGGTCAATAGTTATCGGCATCCGGAGAAATTCGCCCCGTGGGACGTTGCGGTACCCCGCTGCTGTCCAGGGTGGGGACCGCGGCGATATTCAGGCGATCCTGTCCGAACGCATGAAGCCATACCGGAACCGTGAACTACCACCGCAGCAAGGTTGAAGCCGGCCGCATGCCGCCCTCACCGCCCAGCCGCGCTCAGGCCAACCAGCGCTGGGCTTGGTCCGGCGCCGAAGGGCCGCCGCCCTCGGGGCGCAGCACCGGCAGCACCCCGGGCGGCACCGGCTGGTGGACGTGGGTGCGCTGCAGGGCTGCGGCCACCACGTCGTACACCGAATGCCGGCGTGCGTACGCCTGGCGCTGGAAATGAGCGCCGCTGCCGTGGCGCAGGATCCCCTGCACCCCCTGGCGCACCGGATCCAGCTCACCGAGCTCCTCCAGCACCGGGCGCACCGCGCGCAGCAGCCCGGCCACCACCTCGGTGGCCGGGGCCGGCGCGCCGCTGGCCGGGTCGACCAGCGCACCGCTCACCCCTGCCCGGCTGGCCTGAAAGCTCCACAGCCGCAGTTCGGCGGCCGGAACCTGCACCGGCGGCCGCTGGGTGTCGCGGGCCGCGGTTTCCACCAGGGCGCGCACGAGGGTGGCGATCACCGCCGCGTGGGCCGGGTCAAGGCAGACGTCGGTGATGCGCACCTCCACGGTGGGCTGGTGCTCGCACACCCGCACGTCGAAGTACAGCATCCCGGCATCCAGCGGCACCCCGGTCCTCAGCAGCGCCTGCTGGTGGCGTTCATAGCCCTGCACGGAGCCGAACAGCTCGCTGGGCCCGGAGGTGGGCCAGCGCGACCACACCTGGTAGCGGTAGGAGCCGTACCCCGAGTCCCGGCCCGCCCAGAACGGGGAGTTCGCGCTCAGCGCCAGCAGGGTGGGCAGCCAGATGCGGATCCGGTCCACCACCGCCACGGCCTCCTCGGGCGAATCGATCTCCACGTGCACGTGGAAGCCGTTGGTCAGCTGCTCGTCGGCGGTGATGCCGAACAATTCCTCCATCTTACGGAAGCGGGGCTTGGGCACCAGGTGGGAGACCAGGCGTTGCGGCGGCACCGGCAGCGCCACCACCTGCCCGCCCACATTCGCGGCGGCGCTGGCCGCCAGGGCGCGTCCGGTGCGGATCGCCTCCAGCTGCCCGGCCAGGCTCGTCTGCGGCGGACACACGATCTCCAGCTGTTCCTGCTTCAGCTCCACGGTCAACTGGTGTCCCGTTGCGGCCGTGCCGGGCGCCGAAGCCACGGCCTGCTCGGCCGCCGCCAGCGGCTCCAGCGTGAGCCCGTCGACCAGCAGCAGTTCTTCCTCCACACCAAATGTGCGCATCAGCCGGCCCTCCCCGTCTTGCTTGACGATGCCGCCCGGCTCCCCGCGCCGTGCGGATCCGAACCGTCCGGAAGGCCATGGCCTTGGCCTGCCGCGTCCTTGGCCGGCAACCGGCACGACCAGCAGGAGACCTGGTGGCATCTTGGTGCAGTGAACACTAATAGCGGCCCCGACATCCGTGGGGTTTTCCCCAAAAGTCTCAGGTCACATCCAGCCGACTGGCCTTGCGCATCGCTCACCGCCTACCGCTGAAGGCAGCCTTCCCCGCTGCCGGAAGCACACGTGAAGAACGACCTCCCACGGCTTTCCCCATCTGGTTGTGGTCGGGGTCATAGTGTCGGTGGGGGTTGGGATGATGGGGTATGGGCAGAAAAGAGATCTTCGATTCCGGGGATGACGTCCACCGGTTACCGATCCTGGCCAGCGGTTTTCGGGACCACTGGGGCATCGACGGGGTGCTGTATGCCGGGATCGATTACAAGCTTGCGTGCCAGCCCCTGACCTCGGCCGTGACCGATGAGTTACTGGCGGCCGCGCCGGGGTCCCCGGGTGAGGTGCTGGAGCGGTTGGGAACGGTGGGGCGGCTGCGTTCGATGCTCGATGCCGTTGAGGCGGTGTTGCTGGCCGAGGGGCTGGAGCTGTCGTATTTGCAGGACCGGCAGAAGGGCATCACTGATCCGCTGCAGTTGGCCAGTATCCAGAAGTACGGGGTGAAGCCGGGCTCGGAGCAGGTGATCCGGCAGAATTTCGTGGCCGAGGCGTCCTTGGCCACCCGCACCACTGAGTACTCGACCAATGCCCGCTTGTTGGTGGCTGAGGGGTTGCGTCAGTTGTGTCCGCGCACCTTGGAGGCGTTGCTGCAGGGGCAGATCACTACCCGCAGCGCGATCACGGTGATTCGTTCCAGTCAGGATCTGCAGCCGGAGCAGGTGGGGCAGTTGGAGCAGAACCTGTTGCCGGTGGCCCGGCGGGATACTGATGCGCAGGTGAGTAAGCGGGCGAAGAAGCTGCGCACCCAGATGCTGCCCGAGGCCCCGGCCACCCGGCGTGAACGCCGGGTGGAGGAGCGCTATGTGCGGTGGTGGGCCGAGCCTGATGGGATGGCCGCGTTGCAGGCGTGCCTGCCGGCGGAGGACATCATGGCGATCATGAAGAACATCACCGCGCACGCCAATGAGCACCGGGAGCCGGATGAGCAGCGCAGCGACGCGCAGCTGCATGCCGATGTTTTCCGGGACGTGCTGATCCAGGGGTGGCCACAGAGGCCCGGGCCGGGGGTGCGGGTGAAGCTGCACGTGTTGTTGCCGGCCCTTCAGTTGTTGGCCGCCCCGGGGACCGCGTTGGCCGAGTTGCAGGGGTACGGGCCGATCCCGGCTCCGGTGGCGTTGGCGTTGGCCCGGCACGCCCCGTCCTTTGCCCGGGTGCTTACCGATCCGTGGGACGGGGCCCCGATCGATGTGGGCCGTACCCGGTACCGGCCTCCGGCGGCGTTGCAGGAGCTGGTGCAGTTGCGTGATGAGCATTGCCAGTTCCCTGGGTGCCGGCGCCCGGCGGAGCGGTGCGAGATCGATCATGTCAAGGACTGGGCCAAGGGCGGGACCACCACCCGGGATAACACCAAATTGTTGTGTACCCGGCATCAGATGTTCAAACACGCGTTGCGGTGGCAGAGCCAGTTCCTGCCTGATGGGTCGGTGCGCTGGGAATCCCCGAACGGGTTGGTGCACTTTTCCGATCCGGGCAGCCTGACCACCGTGAATGGCCGCTCCAACTACACGATGAGCGCTCCTTCACGACAGGCGGTGTATGTGGATGAGAAGCTGCGTGAGGTGTTGGCGTTGCATGAGATACCGCCGGGCACTCCGGGGTATTGGCATGATCCCAGCGACCCGGACCTGACCTCGCAAATCCCCGGGGACCCGCCACCGGGCGCCGGGAACCGGGCACCACCCGGCCCACCGGGCGACGACCTCGACCCGCCGGGCGATGACCCGGAACCGCCGGATGCCACCTTGCCCTGGCATGCCGGGGATGAGCTGGAACCTGGCTAATCCCATCGGTCCGTGATGCGCCGTCGGCCTGTGGCCGCCCCACCCCGGGACGGCCACAGGCGCCAGCGATGTTTGTTCAGACCGCGACCCTGATTCCCTTGGCTCAAGTTCCACCTCGCAAGCTTGTTTCCAGCCTCTATTCCGCTGGACAGAATGAATTCATTCCGCAGGGCAAGAGGAATCCCTTCCGTATGCTGGAAGCGAATTATTTGCTTGCGGAATCAGCATGGCACCACTACAGTAAGAGCACCATTAGTGATGTGGCACACATCTCGGAGTTCTTTCTCAGGAGCAGCCATGATCAGTCTCGATCTGATTCTCTGCAGCGCCCATATGGGCCGGCAGTGGATTCGCCGTTCGCACTACGCCGCGAAACGCAACGCGGCGCTGGCCGGCCACTATGCCGGCTACAAAGATACTTTTCTGCGCGTCTGAGATTTCCTTTTTCCTCCGCACGCCCCGCCCATGATTTTGGCGCTGGCGTTTCCGGAGAGGCACCCTTTGCCTGCGGCCCCTGTCGCTCTGACCACTTCGCCGCAACCTTCCATACCGAATCAGCTCATTTGCCCTCGGTTCTCCTTAACTTTTGCAGTCCGCTTTGCGCTGCCCGCAGCCGCTGCCTTGGCCTGCCATAAATCTCAGAGGATCCTGACCAATGTCTATCCCCAACGCCGTAACGGCGCCTCAAAGCACCCCAACCACTGATGTCCCATTGGGCATCGACCCCTCCAATCCGCACCAGCTGTCCGCTTCGCTCTACAACGAAGACCTGGCACCGACCGCCCAAAAGGGCAGAACGTGGAACGCCTACAGCATCTTCACCCTCTGGGCCAACGATGTGCACTCACTGGGCAACTACACATTTGCCATCGGCCTCTTTGCCCTGGGCATGAGCGGATGGCAGATTCTAGGCGCGTTGGGAATCGGAGCCATCTTGCTCTTTGCCCTGTTGACCCTCTCCGGATTCATGGGAGAGAAGACCGGCGTTCCCTTCCCGGTCATGAGCCGCATTGCGTTTGGCATCACCGGCGCGCAGCTTCCGGCGCTCCTTCGCGGCGCGGTCGCCATCGCCTGGTTCGGCATCCAAACCTTCCTGGCCTCCCAGGTCCTCAGCGTCATGGTGATCGCCTTGGCCCCGGGGGCTGCTTCCCTGCAGGAAACCAGCTTCCTCGGTCTCGACGTGCTGGGCTGGATCTGCTTTGTTTCCCTGTGGATCCTGCAGCTGGTCATCGTCAGTTATGGGATGGAGATGATCCGCAAGTATGAGGCCTTCGCCGGTCCGGTCATCCTTGTCACGTTCCTTGCCCTGGCCGTGTGGATGCTGTTCGAATCCGGGTTCAACATCGCGCTGGATGCCGGCACTCCCCGCAGTGGGCTGGACATGTGGATCGGCGTGTTCGGCGCAGCAGCGCTGTGGGTCTCCATCTACGGCACCTTCGTGTTGAACTTCTGCGATTTCACCCGCGGCGCGATCTCTAAGAAGGCAATCGTGCGCGGCAACTTCTTTGGAATCCCGCTGAACATGCTGTTCTTCGGTGCGATTGTGGTGGTGCTGACCGGCACCCAGTTCTCCATCAACGGAACCATCATTGACTCCCCGTCAGATGTCGTTCAGGCCATTCCGAACACGGCGTTGCTGTTGCTGGCATCCGGCGCCCTGTTGGTGCTGACCATCGCGGTGAACCTGATGGCGAACTTCGTCGCACCCACGTACGCCCTGAACAACCTGTTCCCCAAGCACCTGAACTTCCGCCGGGCTGCGCTGATCTCTGGGGTAATCGGGTTGGTCATCCTGCCGTGGAACCTGTACAACTCACCGGAAATCATCAACTACTTCCTGGGCGGCCTGGGCGCGCTGCTCGGCCCGCTGTTCGGGATCATCATGGCCGACTACTGGCTGGTGCGCCGGGCACGCATCAACGTCGTGGACCTCTACCGCACCTCCCCCAACGGCACCTACTACTTCACGCGTGGCGTGAACTACCGTGCCGTGGCAGCGCTGGCCATCAGCTCCGTGGTGGCCCTGCTGCTTGCTTTCCTTCCTGCCCTGCATATTGTCGGTCCGTTCGCCTGGTTCCTGGGCTCGGGCAGCGGCGCACTGGTATACCTGCTGCTCGCCAAGCGACAGCATGACCTGGCGGATATCGATGGCGAAGCCATCGCCGTAGTGGCAAAGCACTAGAGGGAAGGGAAAAGACCATGCGAATTCTCGTCCTGAACGTGAACACCACTGCCTCAATGACCACCGCCATCGGAGACTCCGCGCGCGAAGTGGCCTCCCCCGGGACGCAGATTATTGAGCTCACCCCCGATTTCGGCGCCGACAGCTGCGAAGGAAACTTCGAAAGCTACTTGGCGGCGATCGCCGTCATCGACAAAGTGGTCAACTATCCTGAGCCGTTCGATGCGGTAATCCAGGCTGGCTACGGGGAGCACGGCCGTGAAGGCCTGCAGGAATTGCTGGAAGTGCCGGTCGTGGACATCACCGAGGCGGCGGCGTCCACGGCCCAGTTCCTCGGGCACAAGTACTCGGTGGTGACTACGCTGGATCGGACGGTTCCGCTGATCGAGGACCGGCTGAAGTTGGCCGGGCTGACCGACCGGCTCGCCTCGGTGCGGGCCAGCGGACTGGGGGTCCTGGAATTGGAGTCGGATCCGCAACGCGCCATCAAAGCCATCGTCGATCAGTCCCGGCGTGCGGTGCAGGAGGACAAGGCCGAGGTGATCTGCCTGGGCTGCGGCGGCATGGCCGAGCTCGAGCACCAGGTCCGCGAAGCCACCGGCGTTCCGATCGTTGACGGCGTGCGCGCTGCGGTCACCATCGCTGAGTCAATGGTCCGAATGGGCCTGTCCACCTCAAAGGTGCGCACCTACGCCCCACCGCGGCCCAAGCGGGTCATTGGCTGGCCCCTGACGAGGTTGACGGAAGTCAACGCCGCGTCCTGATAGAAACTCACTGCGGGGCGGTCCAAAGTGCCGGACCGCCCCGCAGTGAGTGCCTTCAGGTGATTTCTTTGCCGCGGGCCTTCAGGAGCATCTCCCTTAAGCCTTGAATCTCATTCGCCCGGGATTCCCAATAGTCGGCATCGAGCCCGAAACCCATGGAGGCTTCTTGAGCTTGCGCCTTGAAATAGTCTCTGTAGTCTTCCAAAGCGTCGTTCAGATCGGCTAACTGGTCATCGCTTAGTTCAAGGAGCAGCGTCCTCACTTCCATAAGCAACCTCCTTCAGCACTGTAGGTGGCGGGCCCAAGGCTCTCAAGGCTAGCGCTTGCAGTTTGAAACTCCCAGCCCCGCGTCCAGCCCTTTGCGCAATCTCTAACGTGGTGCCCTGCTGGCTCTCGTGATTCGGCACCCGCCAGTACATCATTAGTGCACCCCAAGCGCTCCCTAAGCCGATCCAGGACATGGCGGAAGCACGCCGCCTAAATCACCGAGCCCAGCTCAATGTCCTTTCCGCCGTAGGCTCAGCGGTGACCAAAGTGGCCGCCGATGGAGTGAGGTCGGCAGGGAATTCTTGAGCAGCCAGCTCCTGGTTCAGCACAAGGCAGACGGCACTTCTGTCCGGCGTTCGGAAGCCGGGCACCGCGCCGCCCTTGCACAATGACTTCAATGTCAGCGTCACCCAAAACTACCGACGGGGCCTTTCCGCCGCGGTGGCGGCGCTCCCCATTCGGGGGCAACGGCCTCGCCACTGACCGGGTGCCAACTA
Source organism: Glutamicibacter sp. V16R2B1 (assembly GCF_005774635.1). NCBI lineage: Bacteria > Bacillati > Actinomycetota > Actinomycetes > Micrococcales > Micrococcaceae > Glutamicibacter > Glutamicibacter sp. V16R2B1. Next base: position 93,888 of record NZ_VATX01000013.1, on the reverse strand, counting down.
ACCACTCTGCGTCCCCCTCGCAACTGCTTCGGGCTGGAAGCCGGGCGCGAAAGTGCCGCCCGGGCCCACCAAGAACTAATTCTCCAAGGGGCCGGCGTGAAGCACGACGGAAGGTAGCCCGCCCCCGGCGGCCAAGTGAATGTCGGGAGTCGAAAGCCGGGCACAATACCAGCCGCCAGGAGCCTTCGCCAACGAAAATGTCCCGGAATTCTCTTTTTCTCGGATTCCGGAAACAATTTGGTTCGTTATTCAGGCAGGCGCGCCTTGTTGTGCGCGGAAAAATCCTTGAAAACCCGCACTTTCGGACTTTGTACCCCATTAGGTGTGATTTGAATAACCATATCTGCGGAGTGCAGAGCACATGGAGCTTAGGCTAAGCTAATTTCAGATCAACCTCGCTGGCCGCCGCTCGGTGGCCCCGGAACGATAGGAAATCATGGCCTCTGTGAAACTGCGCGCCGCTGCGCTGCTTGGCATCGCCGCTCTGTCCCTGACCGCCTGCGGTTCGAACGCCTCGACCCCAGAGTCGAGCGCTTCGTCCTCCGAGGGCGCCTCGACCGTCACGTTCGAGGACAACAACGGCGAGCACACCATCGATGTCCCGGCAAAGTCCGTGGTCGCCACCGACAACCGCACCTTCGAGACCCTGGACTCCTGGGGCGTGGAGCTCTCGGCCGCAGCGGTTTCGCTGATGCCGGACACCATCGGCTACACCAAGGACAAGGACCTGATCGACCTGGGCAGCCACCGCGAGCCTGACCTGGAATCGGTCGTCGCCGTGGAACCGGACCTGATCATCAACGGCCAGCGCTTCACCCAGTACGAGAAGGACTTCAAGAAGCTGGCCCCTGAGGCCACCATCGTCTCCCTGGACCCGCGCGAGGACAAGCCGTTCGGCGAGGAACTCAAGCGCCAGACCACCGTGCTGGGCCAGATCTTCCACAAGGAAGACGAAGCCAAGAAACTGACCGACGAGTTCGACAAGGCCGTCGAACGCGCCAAGGCCGCCTACAACAAGGACCAGAAGGTGATGGGCGTCATCACCTCCGGCGGCAACATCAACTACTCGGCACCGTCCACCGGCCGCACCCTTGGCCCGCTGTTCGACCTGCTGGATCTGACCCCGGCCCTTGAGGTTGACGAGTCCTCCACCGACCACCAGGGTGATGACATCTCCGTTGAGGCCATCGCCAAGTCCAACCCGGACTGGATCCTGGTCATGGACCGCGATGCCGCAGTGGCCGCCGATGAGCCGGACTACAAGCCGGCCGCCGACCTGCTGAAGAACTCGGATGCGCTGAAGAACGTCACCGCCGCCAAGGAAGGCAACGTCCTGGTGATGCCGGCTGACACCTACACCAACGAGGGCATCCAGACCTACACCGAATTCATCAATGACTTCGCTGATGCGCTCGAAGGCAAGTAGCCCCAACGCGCACTGACCCAGTGGTGGACGCAGCCAACCGGCGGCGTCCACCACTGTGGCGTCTCACCACACCTTCGCAGTAACGGCAGGACCATGACCAGCACCGTCACCACACAGCCGCCCCGGGGCAGGCTCTTCGAACCCAAGCTGCTGCTTGGGATCCTTGGAGTCCTGATCCTGCTGGGCTTTTCGCTTTTTACCGGCGTCTACGACATTTTCGGCGCCGAGGATGGTGGGGACATGTTCGCCATCACCCGCATCCCGCGCACCATCGCCCTGGTTCTGGCTGGCGCGGCCATGGCCATGAGCGGGCTGGTGATGCAGCTGCTGACCCAGAACCGGTTCGTGGAGCCCACCACCACCGGCACCACCGAATGGGCGGGCCTGGGCCTGCTCACGGTGATGATCCTTGCCCCGAACGCCGGGATCCTGACCAAGATGAGCGTGGCAGTATTATTCGCGTTCATCGGCACCATGCTCTTCTTCCTGTTCCTGCAGCGGGTTTCACTCAAGGCCTCGCTGACCGTGCCGATCGTGGGCATCATGCTCGGCGCCGTGGTCGGGGCGGTCTCCACGTTCCTGGCGCTGACCACCGACATGCTCCAGTCCCTGGGGATCTGGTTCGCCGGGTCCTTCACCTCCGTGCTGCGCGGACAGTACGAGGTGCTGTGGATCGTGGCCCTGGTGGCGGTGGCGATCTTCCTGGTCGCGGATCGCTTCACCGTGGCCGGGCTGGGTGAGGAGATCGCCACCAATGTGGGGCTGAACTACCGCCAGGTGATGCTCATCGGCACCGGGCTGATCGCAATCGCCACCGGTGTGGTGACCGTGGTGGTGGGCAACCTGCCGTTCCTGGGGCTGATCGTGCCGAACATCGTCTCCATGTTCCGCGGCGATGACCTGCGCAGCAACCTGCCGTGGGTGTGCCTGCTGGGCATCGCGATCGTGACCGTCTGCGACCTGATCGGGCGCACCATCATCATGCCCTTCGAGATCCCGGTCTCGCTGATCCTGGGTGTGGTCGGTTCGGTGGTCTTCATCGCCCTGTTGTTGAGGCAGCGTCGAAATGGCTAGTCTGATGAGTGAGAACCCGACGATGTCCCAATCCATGCCCCCAAACTTCGCCCCGCTGCGCCAGTCCGGCGCGCTGCCCTCCAAGAAGGTGCGCACCCGCTACTGGGTGATCCTCTCGCTGCTGATCCTGGCGGCCCTGGGCTTCAGCTACGGCTTTTTGGCCCTGGACAACCCGATGCCGGTGGGCAGTGAGGGCTTCTGGCGGATCGCCGAACTGCGCGCCACGTCGCTGACCACCATGGTGATCGTGTCGATCTGCCAGGCGGTGGCCACCGTCAGCTTCCAGACGGTCACCAACAACCGGATCATCACCCCCTCGATCATGGGCTTTGAATCCCTGTTCGTGGCGGTGCAGACCTCCTCGGTGTTCTTCATGGGCGCGGCCGGGATCGTGGCGCTGCAGGGGGTGACCCAGTTCGTGCTGCAGGTGGCGATCATGGTCGCCCTGTCGGTGGCGCTGTACGGTTGGCTGCTCTCGGGCAAGTTCGGCAACATCCAGATCATGCTGCTGATTGGCATCATCATCGGTGCGGGCCTGGGCTCGGTGTCCACGTTCATGCAGCGCATGCTCGCCCCCAGCGAGTTCGACATCCTCACCGCCCGGCTCTTCGGCTCGATCTCCAACGCGGACGTGAGCTACTTCCCGGTGGCGATCCCGCTGATGGCGGTCTCCGCGCTGTTCCTGATCCTGTCCTCCAAGCGGCTGAACGTGGTCGCCCTGGGCCGGGACACCACCATGAACCTGGGCATCAACCACCGCGGCGAGGTGATGCGCACCCTGTTCTTCGTCTCGATCCTGATGGCCGTGTCCACCGCGCTGGTGGGCCCGCTGACCTTCTTCGGCTTCTTGGCCGCGATGCTCTCCTACCAGCTGGCCGACACCTACGACCACCGCTACATCTTCCCGATGGCCGCGCTGACCGGGTTCGTGATCCTGGCCGGGGCCTACTTCATCATGAAGAACGTCTTCTACGCCCAGGGCGTGGTGGGCATCATCATTGAACTGGTTGGCGGCACCGCATTCCTCATCTTCGTCCTCAGAAAGGGCCGGCTGTGATTACCCTCAAAGACGTCCGCAAGCAGTACAGCAGCGAAGTGGCCATCGGGCCGGTGACGCTGCAGATCCCGGCCGGGGGCATCACCGCGCTGGTGGGCCCGAACGGCGCGGGCAAGTCCACCATGCTGACCATGGTCGGGCGCCTGCTCGGCCTGGATGAGGGCACCATCGAGGTGGCCGGCTACGACGTGGCCTCCACCGCCTCGAAGGACCTGGCCAAGATCGTCTCGATCCTGCGCCAGGAGAACCACTTCGTCACCCGCCTGACCGTGCGCCAGCTGGTCGGCTTTGGCCGCTTCCCACACTCCAAGGGGCGGCTGACCCGCAAGGATGAGGAGATCATCTCCCAGGCGATCGACTTCCTGAACCTGAACGACCTGGAGGACCGCTACCTGGACCAGCTCTCCGGCGGTCAGCGTCAGCGCGCCTACGTGGCCATGGTGCTGGCCCAGGACACCGACTACGTGCTGCTGGATGAGCCGCTGAACAACCTGGACATGAAGCACTCGGTGCAGATGATGAAGCACCTGCGCAAGGCCGCCCAGGAGCTGGGGCGCACGATCGTGATCGTGTTGCACGACATCAACTTCGCCGGGCACTACTCGGACTACATCTGCGCCATGAAGAAGGGCCAGGTCGTGGAGTTCGGCTCCCCCGAGGCGATCATGCGCGATGAGGTGCTCTCCGCCGTGTTCGACACCCCGGTACGCGTCATCGAGGGCCCGGAGGGCCCGCTGGCGGTCTACTACTAAATCCCCGCATGGGGCCGCAGCGGCCCCCTTGGATCCCGAAAGGCCGACCGATGAGCCAGGACTCAACCCTGCTGCACACCGGCTGGCCGATGTGGGTGATGCTGGTGCTGGTGACGGGGATCGCCGCCCTCTTCGCCCAGCGCTTTCTGCTGCTGCCGGCCCGCCAGATCCTCACCGCGGTGTTGCGCGCCCTGGCGCAGATGCTGGTGGTCGCGCTGGCGATCTCCCAGCTCTCCCGGTCCTGGTGGCTGACCGTCCTGTTCCTGCTGCTGATGTTCGCGGTGGCCGCATTGACCAGTACCCGGCGGATCGGCGCCTTGGCCTGGTGGGGGCCGGGCATCGCCATTGGCGCGGGCGTGCTGCCGGTGGTGGGCGTCATGCTGGCCTTTGGGGTGCTGCCGTTCTCCTCCCTGGCCCTGGTGGCGGTGGTCGGGCAACTGATCGGCGGGGCCATGAGCGCCACCTCGCTGGCCGGACGCCGCATCCGGCAGGAGCTCAAGCAGCGGCACGGCGAAGTGGAGGCGGCGCTCGCCCTGGGTCTGCCTCCGGCTCAGGCCCGCAGTCTGGTGGGCCGTCCCGTGGCTGCCGAGGCGCTGTTTCCCGGGCTGGATCAGACCCGCACCGTGGGCACCGTGACACTGCCCGGGGCCTTCGTCGGTTTGGTGCTGGGCGGAGCCAGCCCCCTGGATGCCGGGCTGGTGCAGCTGATCATGCTGATCAACCTGCTCGCGGTGCAGGCGGTGGCGGTCACCGTGGTGGCGGTGCTGGTTGAACGCGGGACCGCGGACCGGCCGGAACGGACACCGGGCGCCAAGCGAGCCGTAGCAGCCCACGAAGACCGGCCAGTTTCCGCCGCGGCTCAGCCGGCTTCCCCGCGCGGGGCCCGGGCCAGCAGCCGGTAGATGTAGCCCAGCCCCGCCAGCGCATGCAGCACGGCCCCGAGCCCGGTCAACAGCACCGCCGGCTCGGCCAGCGCCTGCCACTGCGGCACCCGGGCGATGAGCACCAGGACCAGCCCCACCATCAGCACCGCGGTGCGCACCTTGCCGATGATGCTCACCGAAAGGCTGCCTGGATCCTTGGCGAAAAACAGGCTGACCGTCACGGCAAGATCCATCAGCAACGTCAGGACCGCAATCCACCAGGGCAGCAGACCGCCAATGGTCAGGGCCACCAGGATCAGGGCCACCCCGATGCGGTCCGCGATGGGGTCCAGGATCTGGCCGAAGCGGCTGGTCTGATTCAGGCGCCGGGCCAAGAAGCCGTCGACCCAGTCGGTGGTGCCAAAAATGGCCGCGAGCACCAGGGTGAGGACCGGCTGCCCGCCACTGATGATGAACCCGCAGATGGGAAGAATCAGCAGCAAGCGCAGCAGCGTCACCAGGTTCGGGATGGTGCGCCAGTCTCCGGGGCGCAGCTGAAGGATCTCGCTCATCACGCTGCCCTGCCGTCAGGGGAAATTCTTGGCCACGGCGCCCGGGGGCCGGTGAAGCGTGGGGGCAGGGCAGATGCAGCCTGTGCGCGGTATGGTGCTCGGCTCATCTCCAGCGCCTTCCTCTGGTTCCAGCGGCCCCTCCCGCCGCGGCAGCGACACGGAAGGCCTCTTGCCTATGAGCGTAGTGAACCGGGTGCCGCAAGTACACGGGTGCCCGGCATCAGGGCATCCAAGGTTCGCCCGGGCACCCATTTGCCCAAGCCAGCACTATATGCCGTTGCGGTTATACATCGTCCTCGAGCCGCGCAGCGGCCAGGAACTCCCGCAGCCGCTGGCGGGCTGGGCCGGGAACGCCCTGCAGGGGCAGCGGCAGGCTCGGCGCGGAGACCAGACCGAGTTCCTCGGCCAGCGCGCTGACCACACGCAGGCTGCCCAGGCTCCGGAAAAGATCCCACAGCGGCTCCAGGCGGCGCGAGAGGTCCAGCGCCTCGGCGTGCCCTCCGGCCTGCGCGGCCCGGGTGATCCGCAGTGCGGTGCCGGGCAGTACGCCGGCGATCACCGAGTACCAGGTGTCGCACCCGGCGCCCAGTCCCTCGGCGGCCATCCAGTCGCCGCTGATGCCAACCCCGTAGCCGCTTGGGACCACGCGGCGCAGCTCGGCGATGCGCCGGCGAGCGCCATCTGCGGCCGGCGGCGGAATCTTCACCCCGCTCACCCCTTCCAGCCCGGCGATGCGCCCGTGCAGCTCATCGCTGAAGCTGAACCCGGTGGTGCCCGGGTTGTCGTAGACGATGATGGGCAAATCACTGGCCCGGCTGACAGTGCGGTAGAGGTCGAAGACCTCCTGGTCGGTCAGCTTCTGGTAGGACACCGGGGCCAGCAACAGGCCCTGGACGCCGGCGGCCTGCGCGTCAGCCACATGGCCCAGCACATCCCGGGTCCGCAGCGCCCCAACCCCGGCCAGCACCGGTGTCCCCTGGGCGGCGGAGATGCTGGCGGCAAGGACCTCCCGGCGTTCCCCCGGATCAAGGTAGGCGTAGTTGCCGGTGGATCCCAGCACGCCCAGGCAGTCCACCCCGACGCCGGCCGAGCGGGCCACCAGACGGGCCACGGCGTCAATGTCGACCCGTTCCCCCGCCATCGGCACCAATGGAAAAGCGGAAAGTCCCGCGAACTTCATTGTCTCCCCCTCGCTGTGCGCGTTCTGGGGTCTACGTTAACTGAAGCCGCGGGGCTGCCCGCTGTTTATGGCCGGCTGGTTACCGCAACGCGTAGGCCGGGACCGGCTGGTTGTTGTTCGTGCGGCGTACCGCCACGAACCAGGCTGCCGCCACGACCAGGTGCATCAGGGCCAGGGCAATGCCGGTGGCCGGGTCGGTGGCGTGCAGGATCGGGTTGATGATGGAGACGACGGCCACGATCGCGCCAAGCCACTGGGCGATGCGGCAGAAGCCCGGCTTGGCGCTGCCGATGGCGAAGGTAAGCAACCCCAGGATCATGATCGGTGCGAGGGTGAAGCCCAGAACCTGCGCGAACTGCACGTGATCCACCAGCCCGCCGTTGAACACCATGGAACCGCCGGCGGATTCACTGACGAAGAAGACGATGACGTTCAGGTAGGCGGCACCCAGGGCCAAGATCAGGACCTGGACGAAGTTGAAGGGGCTTTTGTACTGGATTTCAGCGCCCATCGGCTGAATTCCTCCTCGGATAGTTGAAGATTGACAACTGATTCTACGTCCAGTAGAAGCCCACAGGAAATACGGGAAGTACGTGAAATAAGCGACATTTTTGCGGCTTCGCCGACACAAGGCGGTGCTTTCTGTACGGATGCGCCCGAGGATTCGTCCCTTTGGCGCCGGCCGGCGGGACGGGACGCCCCCGGCACCACGGCCCGCCCGCACGCGGCACGACAAAGCCGGCGGGTTCCCGTGAAGGTCACCCACCGGCTCGGCCGCGGCGTCGGAAGTGTTGTCTAGACGCTGACCGCATCCAGCGATACGAGGTACTTGGGCAGGTCCTTGACCCCCTCCAGCACGGCATCATGCGGCTGCTCTTCCAGCTCGGCGCGCTGCAGCTTGCCGGTCAGCACACCCACCGCGTGCACCCCGGCGTTGCGGGCGGCCAGCAGATCGTTGACGGTGTCCCCGGCAGCCAGCACGCGGGCCACGTTCTGGACCCCTGTCTGCTCCATGGCGCGGTGGATCATGTACGGCGCCGGGCGGCCGGCGGCCACCTCGTCGGCGGGCACCGCCGCGTCCAGCAGTTCGCCCTCCCCGACGTTCCAGCCCAGCACGCCCAGCAGCACCTCCATCACGTCGCGGGAAAACCCGGTGCTCAGGGCCACCTTCACGCCGCGGGCGGAGAGCTCGCGCAGCGCCTGCTCCACGCCGGGCAGCGCGGTGGGCGGGTTCTGGGTGTAGTAGCCCAGCAGCAGTTCACGGAAGCGCTCAAAGGCCTTGTCCACCTTCCGGGACTCCGGTTCCCCGCCGCCCAGGCGGATCAGCTCGGTGATCGCCTCACGCTTTTCCGCGCCCATCCAGGTCTGCAGGTCGTCGGCGGCAACCTCCACCCCGGTTTCGCGCACCGCGTTCTCCAGGGCACGGTAGACATCCCCGTGCTCATCAACGGTGGTTCCGGCCATATCGCAGACGATCAGTTCAATCATGTCCATCCCTCTTATCTGTCGTGGTTCTTGAGTCTAGGTTGTGGTTCGTGGTGTGGGGCGGCGCGGAGGCGGCCGAGATCGGCACACGGACCAGGGCGGCGCGGTGCGCGCTGGTGTTCTCGATGCTGAAGTTCGCCAGCTGCGGCAGGTAGCGGTCATCGGAGTACTCCAGCAGCTGGCCGGCGTGGGAGGTGGTCAGCCGGCGCTCGCGCAGCAGCGGGGCACCCAGCGGCACCTGCAGCAGCTGGGCATCGCGCTCATCGGCGGCCACCGCGTCGATGGTGTGCCGCCCGCGGTCCAGAGCGATCCCCTGCTCGCGCAGGTAGCCGAAGATCGAGCCGGAGTCGGTGTCGAAGTCAAAGAGCAGGCGCCCGACCGGCAGGGTGAAGCTGGTGCGTTCGACCATGGCCGGCACCCGGTCCAGCAGGCGCAGGCGCAGCACCTGGATGACCGGCGCCCCCTCCTCCAGATCCAGCTGCCCGGCGACCTCGGCGTCCGCCGGACGCTTGGCCAGCTCCAGGGTCTGCTGGCCCGGGACGCGGCCGGTGGAGCGCGCCCATTCGGTGAACGACATGAACGTGGTGAACGGCTGGGAGGCCACGGCGCCGGCGACCACCGGCGGCTTGCCCTGTCCCCCGGTGATCAGCCCCTCAGCGCGCAGCGCGGCCAGCGCGTGACGCACCGTGCCGCGCGAGGCTCCGGCCTGTTCGCACAGCTGCGCCTCGCTGGGCAGGCGGTCGCCCTGGCTCCATTGGCCCGAAGTGATCCGCTCCCGCAGTTCCCCGGCCAGCCACTCATGCTTGGGTTGGTTGTTCTTCTGGTTCACAACTTGATCATACAAGTGGGATTTCCCGGAAAATCAACGTTCCGGGGCCTTTGAGGTGAACATCAGGTGAAGTGAAAACCACCGAGTTGAACAGTGGGGAAACTTGTCCACACAAGTGCCATTTTGGCTTGAACCACGGTCGGACGACGGGCAATGATCGATGCCGTGAACAACGAATTTGAAGCGGAAAACACCACTGGAACCCACAGCGACGTCCTGGTCGTCGGCGCCGGCATCATCGGCCTGGCCCACGCGGCCCGGGCGCTGGACCGGGGCCTGACGGTCACCGTCATCGACCGCGACCACCGTGCGGTGGGGGCCTCGGTGCGCAACTTCGGCCATTGCTGCATCACCGCCCAGTCCGGTGAACTCTACGACCTGGCCCAGGGCGGGCGCGAGCTGTGGCTGCACTACGCCGAGCAGGCCGGCTTCTGGGCCGCGGAAACCGGCGCCGTGGTCGTGGCCCGCACCCAGACCGAACTGGATGTGCTCACCGAACTGGCTGCGGTGCGCGAGCCGGGTCAGATCGTGCTGCTGAACCCGGACCAGCTGGCCCAGCGGCTCGGCCGGCAGGACGCCTCGGGCCTGGTCGGCGGGGCGTGGCTGCGCGATGACCTGCGCGTGGATCCGCGCACCACCGTCGCCCGGCTGGCCGCCTGGGTGGACGAGCAGCCGGCCGGGCGGGTGCACTGGAACACCAGCGCCCTGCAGGTCCAGGCCGGCACCACCCGCCGCGCCGCCGTGCGCACCTCCCGCGGCACCTACGAGGCCGATGAGGTGTTCATCTGCGTGGGCCACGACGTGGACTACCTCTTCCCCCGGCTGGCCGAAACCCACCGGATCCAGCGCTGCGCGCTGCAGATGGCCCGGGTGAAGGCGCCCGGCCAGCTGGAGCTGACCCCGGCGGTGCTCACCGCCAGCTCGATGCTGCGCTACCACGCGTTCACCGAGGTCCCCTCGGCCGCGCGGCTGCGCGAGGAACTGGGCGCCAGCCACCCGCAGCTGCTGGAGATCGACGCGAACCTGATGTTCACCCAGCGCCCGGACGGGAGCGTGCTGATGGGCGACTCGCACAGCTACGCCGCCACGCAGGACCCGTTCCTGGCCGAAACCACCTCCCAGACCCTGCTGGAGGCCGGCGGCCAGGTGCTGGGCACCGAGGCGCTGCAGGTGGTCGAACGCTGGCAGGGCGTCTACGCCTCCAGCGAGCTCGGACCGCTGCTGGTCGCCCCGATCCGCGAGGGCGTGCAGGTGGTCTCGGTGACCGCCGGGGTGGGCATGACCGTGTGCTTCGGGCTGGCCGAACGCAACACCGCCCACCTTCCCGTGCGTGAGCTCGCCACCCGCTAACCCCGCTGCCGCCGCCTGCGGCGCCGGCCCCACCCATCATCCACTGTTCCTCCCCGCTCCAACCGGAGCCCACCGCAAAGGACACACCGCTCATGAAGCACACTCGCCCACTGACCCTGCTGGCCACCGCCGGCGCCCTGCTCGCCCTGACCGCCTGCGGTTCGGCCACCGCAGACACCGGGGCCAACCCCGACGCCCCGGCCTTCTGCGCCGACGGGCCGATCAAGTTCGGCATCGAACCCTTCGAGGACCCGGCCAAGCTGGAGCCGGCCTACGGGGTGCTGGCCGATGCGCTGGAACGCGAACTGGGCTGCGAGGTTGAGGTCCAGGTGGTGGAGGACTACTCCGCCGAGGTGCTGGCCATGCGCAACGGGAAGCTGGACCTGGGCCAGTTCGGCCCGGTCGGCTTCGTGTTCGCCAGCCAGCAGGCCGGCGCCGAACCGCTGGTCTCCTTCGGCACCGCGGACGGCAAGCTGAGCTCCTACACCGCCGGGATCTGGGTGCCCAAGGATTCGCAGATCAAGACCGTGCAGGACCTGCGCGGCAAGGACCTGGCCCTGGGCGGGGTGGGCTCCACCTCCGGGGACGTGCTGCCGCGCTACGCGCTGAAGACCGCCGGGGTCCCCGAGTCCGAGCTGAACCTGAACTACGCCGGCGGGCACCCGGAGGCGCTGCTGGCGCTGACCAACGGCACCGTGGACGCCGCGCAGATCAATTCGCAGGCCATGGCCACCGCCATCGAGGAGGGCACCTTCAACCCGCAGGACTACCGCCAGGTGTGGAAGTCGGACCCGATCCCGAACGACCCGATCACCATCCGCCCGGACGCGGACCCGCAGCTGAAGAGCGCGGTGAAGCAGGCGCTGGTGAACCTGCCGGCCGATGACATCGCCGAGGTCGGCAAGTTCCTGGACGTCACCCCGCCCGGCCCGCTGCTGGAAGTCAGCAAGGAAACCTACCAGCCCCTGTTCGACCTGGCTCAGAAGATGGGCCTGACCGAGGAAGACGCGTAATGCTCAAGCACAGCACACCGGCACCGGCCCGGGATGACCGGCACGAAACCGCCGCACTGAACGTGAACGCACTGGCCAAGTCCTACAACGGGCGCACCGTGCTGGACGGGGTGGACTTCAGCGTGCACCGCGGGGAACTGGTCGCGTTCCTGGGCGCGAACGGTTCGGGCAAGTCCACCACCCTGAAATGCGTGGCCGGGCTGGCCGAACCGGATGCCGGGCAGATCGAACTGAACGGGGTGTCCCTGGCCGGGCTGCACGGCAAGGCGCTGGCCACCGCCCGCAGCCAGGCGGCCATGGTGTTCCAGAAGATCCACCTGGTCCCGCGGCGCACCGCGCTGGACAACGTCTGCGCCGGGGCGCTGGCCCGCCTGGGCGGGGCCGCCTCCCTCTCCCCGCTGTTCTTCTCCCGCGCGGTGCGCCAGGAGGCGATGGACTGCCTGGAGCGGGTGGGGATGGCCGAGCGCGCCCTGGAGAAGGTGGGCCGGCTTTCGGGCGGGCAGCAGCAGCGGGTCGCCGTGGCCCGGGCACTGTGCCAGCGCGCCAGCGTGCTGCTGGCCGATGAGCCGGTCTCCGCCCTGGACCCGAACGCCGCCGAACACATCATGGCGCTGCTGGCCGAGCTGGCCCACGAGCAGAACCTGGCCGTGGCCGCGGTGCTGCACCAGCCGGACCTGGCGGTGCGCCACGCCGACCGGGCGATCGGCCTGCTGGGCGGGCGGATCGTCTTCGACGGCCCCACCCACCTGGTCACCAGCAGCGTCCAGGAACAGCTCTACTCCCCCGAAAGGACCGCGGCATGAGCCTGCAAACCCGCCCACCCATGACCGAGGTGGACCTGAAGACCGCCACCGGGGACGCCCCGTCCCCGCGCAGCCGCCCGGTGCCCCAGGACCCGTTCCGGCACCGCAAGCGGGCCATGTGGGCCCTGGCGGCGCTGATCATCCTGGCCCTGCACGGACTGGCCCTGGCCGGCACCGGCTTCGAGCCGGTGCTGCTGGTGGAGGGCTGGGAGGGCATGGCCCGCTTCGTCTCCGACGCGTTCCCGCCCTCCCTGGACTGGGAGAAGGTCATCGCCCCGGGACTGAAGGCCACGCTGGTCACGCTGTGGATCGGCCTGCTCGGGACCACGCTGTCCATCCCCAGCGCCCTGCTGCTGGCGGTGCTGGCCGCCCGCACCACCACCCCGCACCCGCTGGCCTACCAGTGCTCCCGCGCCATCCTGTCCTTCTTCCGCGCCGTGCCCGACATCGTGTTCGCCCTGATTTTCGTCACCGCCGTGGGCCTGGGCCCGTTCGCCGGCGTGCTGGCGCTGATCTGCCACAACACCGGGGTGATGGGCAAGCTGTGGGCCGAGTCCATGGAGGAGACCGACCAGGGCCCGCAGCAGGCGCTGTCCACCACCGGTGCCTCGCGGCTACAGCAGATCAGCCACGGCGCGCTGCCGCTGGTGATCCCGCAGTTCGTGGGACTGCTGCTCTACCGCTTCGACGTGAACGTGCGCTCCTCGCTGGTCTTGGGTCTGGTGGGGGCCGGGGGCATCGGGCTGCTGATCAACCAGTCCATCAAGTCCTTCCAGTTCGATGCGATGCTCACCCACATCATCATCGTGCTGGTGCTGATCATCGTGGTCGACCAGGCCTCGGGCTTCATCCGCAAGAAGCTGAGCCAGTAACCGGCACCACCACACCGCAAGGCAAGGGGGCCCGCGCAACCGCGCGGACCCCCTTGCCTGTGTTTGGCGCCGCCACCGTGCGGGCTGCCGGCTTTCAAGCAGGGGCCCTGACGCTATAACATGACTGGGGCGTGGGCTGCACCACAACCTGCAGTCCAACGCTGCGCGCCGCGATCATCACGACCGAAGGATCCCCATGAAGATACTGAAATCGATCCCCCTGCTGGGCTGGATCATCATCGCCATCATCCTTGGCGTGGTGACCGGGCCGATCATGCCCGAATGGCTGGGTGGGCTGTTTCTGACCTACAACTCGATCTTCTCCGGGTTCCTGGGCTTCATTGTTCCGCTGATCATCCTGGGCCTGGTCATGCCGGCCATCGCCGAACTGGGCAAGGGCGCCGGCAAATGGCTGGGCATCACCGCGGTGATCGCCTACGGGTCGACCATCATTGCCGGGCTGCTGGCCTACTTCGTCAGCCGCTGGCTGTTCACCCCGGCGCTTTCCGGCGGCGGGCTGGAGGAGTTCGGGGAGGAGTCCGGTTCCGGGTTCACCCCCTTCATCACCGTGGTCGCCAGCGCCGGCGACTCGGCCACCGAGATCGTCCTGCCCCCGGTCATCGACGTGATGAGCGCACTGGTGCTCGCGTTCGTCATCGGCGTGGGCCTGACCGCCTTCCACTCCAAGGTGCTCTTCCGCGGGGCGGTCGAGTTCCGCACCATCATTGAGTCCGTCATCCGGCGCATCATCGTCCCGGCGCTGCCGCTGTTCATCTTCGGCATCTTCATGGACCTGTCGGCCAGCGGGTCGGCGGTCACCGTGATCACCAAGTTCCTGCTGGTCGCCCTGGTCTCCTTCGGGCTGACCCTGGTCATCCTGATCCTGCAGTACACCATCGCCGGCTCGGTCGCCGGACGCAACCCGTTCAAGGCGCTGTGGAACATGCGCGACGCCTACTTCACCGCCCTGGGCACCTCCTCCTCGGCCGCCACCATCCCGGTGACCCTGGATTCGACGAAGAAGAACGGCGTGAACGATTCCGTGGCCGGGTTCGTGGTGCCGCTGTGCGCCACCATCCACCTGTCCGGTTCGATGATCAAGATCACCTGCTTCTCCATCGCGGTGCTGCTGCTGACCGGCGGGAACGTCTCCTTCGGCGCCTACCTGCCCTTCATCCTGATGCTCGGCGTCATGATGATCGCCGCCCCGGGTGTCCCGGGCGGGGCGATCGCCGCGGCCGCCGGCCTGCTGGCCCAGATGCTCGGCTTCGGCGAGGTCGAGGTCGGCCTGATGTTCGCCGCCTACATCGCCCTGGACAGCTTTGGCACCGCCACCAACGTCACCGGTGACGGCGCGATCGCGATGATCATGAACAAGCTGACCCGCGGCAACCTGGGCGCGCAGCCGCAGGACCTGGCCGACACCGAGGTCGAGGCGCTGCCGGGCACCGCCGCGCACTCGCACACCCGGCCCGAGTAGCCGCCGCCTCCGGGCCCGGTCCGCAAACACACCCCAGGCCATGGCGCTGCAATCTGCAGCACCATGGCCTGGGCCGTATTCAAGGGCTAACGCCGGGTGGCCCCGTAGTGGCTGGCCGTGGCCGACACCAGGGCCTGGGCGGCCTCCTTGTCGTTGTACTTCTTGTTGGAGTTGTTCACCGCCAGGTACCAGGAGGCACCCACGATCAGGTGCATCAGCGCCAACGCGATCCCGCTGAGCACATCTTCGGCAAAGAGGATCGGGACGATGATGGACACCACCGCGACCGCCACGCCCAGCCACTGCGCAATGCGGCAGAAGCGGGGTGCGGCCCGGCCGATGACGAAGGTCAACAGCCCCAGGATCAGGATCGGCGGGGCGGTGAACCGCAGGATATGGATGAAGTCCAGGTTCTGGAACAGCCCGCCCGAGAACCTCATGGACGCGCCAGCGGCCTCGCTGACGAAAAACACGAACCCGCACAACACTGCCGCACCAAACGCGGCGATGATGACCTGGGCGAAATTGAACGGCATCCTGTATCTGACAGGCATAGCGTAGGCGCTCATGACTGATCATCTCCTCGGTCACTCGAATCGCTTGAGCCCTGTCAATTCACTGTACGCCGCATCACACCGCAAGAGAACAGGTGCGGGCTGACCGGGCGGGAACCCCCTGTCCAAAGCCGGCGCGGTCTACTTCGATGCGCCAATCGCCCAGACCCGCGGCAGCTGCGTTCCGTTGACCGCCAAGTCTCCAATCAGCCGGGCCTTGAACACCCACGGATTGTGGTTCCCGGCGGTCCGCGCATTGCGCCAGTGCCGGTCAAGGTTCTTCGAAACACTGGTCGCCGAGGCCGCCAGCGCGTCAAAGGCGTGGGTGATCGCGTTCAGCGTCAGGGGCGTGAGGGTCACCTGCGCCTGCGCGGAGGCCAGCTCGGCGGCGTCATTGGCCGCCAGGTCCTCGGCCTGGGTAACCGTGCCGGCGTGCAGCCCCACCGCCGTGTCATGGGCCTCCTGCAGGGCCCGGGAGACCCGCTGCACCGCGGCGGTGGCCACATAGGCGGCGGAGGAAACCTCACCGATCACCTGCAGCAGCTGCGGATCCTGGCTGGCAAGGTTCGCGGCCGCATGGCTGAAGGTGCGTTTGCGCTGCTTCAGTTCGGCGGCAAAGTCGCGTTCGGCCGCGCGGGCGCTGCCGGCCAGCACCACCAGCAGCACCTGCTGGTAGAAGGCCGTCTGGTAGCGGAACCTGGTGTCGAAGTCGATCAGGTCCTCCTCGTGGACCACCGCGTCGGTGAAGGTCGAGGTCCCGGTGCCGGTGGTGCGCTGGCCAAAGCCGTCCCAGTCATCGGCCAGGGCGATCCCCGCCTGATCCGCCCGCACCGCGGCGATGACGCGTTGGCCCGTGTCGGTGCGCTCGGCGTAGGTGTCCAGCCAGTCCGCGAAGATCGAACCGGTCGAATAGTACTTGGTGCCGTTGATGCGAAAACCCCCGTGGCCGTCCGGAGTGACCTTGGTGATCACGTCCCCGACCGTCACTGCGCCAACCTCCGTCCAGCAGTTGCCCACCAGCTCGCCCCCGGCAAAGCGGCGCAGCCATTGGTCACGCCCCGGCCCGGGGGCGGCCACCAGCCGGTCCTCGACGAACGCGAAGTGGGCGCGCAGCGCCTGGGCGATGTTGGAATCGGCGGCCGCCAGGTCGGTGAGCAGTTCGAACAGCTCGCCCAGATCCGCTCCGGCGCCGCCGTGGCTCTCGGGCACGCGCACCGCCCCGAACCCGGCGTCGGCCAGTTGCCTGATCTCGGCGAAGGGCAGCTGGCCGGTGCGGTCGCGTTCGACCGCCCCGGCGGCAATGGACTCGAAGATTGGCGCGAAGCGGGCGCGCAGGCGCTGCAGGCGGTTGGCATTAATAGCTTGAAGAGTCATCATCAATTCCTGAATGAAGTGGAACGTTGGCGCCGTCCAGAGAACGGTAACGACGGCGCCAACGAGTCTGGAAAATCTGTTGGTTTCGGCCTCCGAGAGGTTCGAAAAACTTTAGGTATACAACGAAAGAGGCGGGGTGTCCCCGTGGAGGTAATACTGGCCGACTTCGATCTTCTTGTAGTCGACCGGGTCATGAAGGGTATGGGTGCGGATATTTCGCCAGTACAGGTCAAGCCCCACATCGCTCTTCGTTGAGCTAGCCCCCGTCACCTCGTAGATGCGGTTTGCCACTTCGATTCCGACCTCTGTGGAGACAACTTTCAATTCAGCGATGGCCGCTGCGAAATCCCATCGTTGCTCAGCGGTCAGATCCGCAGAACGTCCGACCTCGCGGTCATAGCGGCGGTTCAGTTTCTCCGCCAGTGCTGCCACTGCTGCCGTACGCGCTTTCAGCTCCCCAATCGTCCGCTGGAAAATTGCATCACGGGAATAGGTTTCGGCATCTGAAAAGAGCCACGCATTCTTGCGCTCCAGCAGGATCTGGCGACCGTGGGCTAACGCTCCCTCAGCCACTCCAAGGTAGAAGTTGGCAAAGCCAAGCTGCACCCCGGGCGTGAGCAGGGTGGAGATTGGCTCATCGGTGACGACACCCAGAACGTCATCGTCCGTGATCTGCACGTCGTGGTACTTGACCGATCCGGACGCCGTCAGCCGTTGCCCGAGATGATCCCAATCGTCAAGCAATTCCACTCCTTGGCGGTCAGCCTCAATGACAAAAGCAAGATCCTGCCCGTGCTTCGGCCCGCCATCGACCACGGCATTGATGATGATCACGTCACCAACACCTGAACCGGTGCAAAAACGCTTGTGTCCGGAAAGAACGTATCCGTTTCCGTGGTACGTGAGTTTTAGCGACGGATCGACTGGATTGACTGAATCGCCCCAGAGCCATCCGCCTTCTGCCGTCAAGCGCCACCAGTTTTCCTGCTGTTCGGGAGCGGCGTAGAACGCGATCCCCGTCTGGTTGAAGTAGTGGTACGCCAACAGCTGTGAAATGGAACCATCAACGGAAGCCAAAATGCGGACGGCTTGAAACGCTGTCTCAAAGTGTCCACCGGCTCCGCCATATTGCTTTGGCACCAGCAGATTCAGCAAGCCCGAAGACCGCAGCAATTGCACCTCGGCTCGTGGCTGATTATTCGCTCTGTCTCGATCTAGGACATCGAGTGCGAGAGTGTCGGCTACCTGTTGCGCGACTACTGCCCAATGGTTAATTTCCTCCTCTGAGGCGTACCCTTCAAACGGGGTCCGGGGCAACGTCGCCTGGGCGATGTTGGTGCTTGTCATGGAGTACCTCTCTGATGCTAGTTCTTGCCGGTCAGAACGATTTCGGGTGTCGGGCTGGCCTTGCTGTCGGCGGCCGATGGCTGGTTGGTGTAGGCGCCTCGGTAAGCAGCTGCTGGATGTTGGTCGTTGACTCTGAGATTTCCGGATCCGGCAACGTATTCCCTCAGGGTCGAACCTTCGTAGTCGATCCAGGTCCTTCCGCGTTTGCGAAGTTCCGGAACAACGAGATCAGTGAACTGTTCGAATGAACCAGGGGTGATTGCGTAGGCGAGGTTGATACCGTCTAGCCCTGACTCATCCACCCAACGTTCGATTTCGTCGGCGACGGTTTCGGCGGACCCGACAAGCACAGGTCCGATCCCACCGATCCCCAAGTAGTCGGCGATGGAATTCGGAGTCCACGATTTACCGGGGTCTGCAGTGGTAAAGATCGACAATGCTGAACGCGCGGCATTGGTGTCTAGATACTTGAGCTCTTCCTCGGACGCGTAACGGCTTAGGTCCAGGCCCGACCAGCCTCCGTAGAAAGTCATGGCACCCTCGCGGGAGACATACTGCTGGTACTCGCGATAAAGGCGTTCCGCCTTGGCATCAGAGTCGGCTACTACGGTTGTAATCAATGCGTAGATCTTCGCGTCGTTTCGTGAACGACCTGCTTCTTCAAGCTCCTCACGAATCGCATCGGTCTGACGGCGCGTTACAGCTGTGTTGATTGAATTCAGGAAGATGCCTTCGGCATGCCGAGCGCCGAAGCGTCGACCGCGAGGTGAGGCTCCTGCCTGGAAGATTGCCGGAGTTCGCTGCAGGGACGGTTCGCTGAGGTGAATACCAGGCACGTCAAAGTACTTGCCGTGGTGGTTGATGGGATGGACTTTCGTTGGGTCGGTGTAAATGCCTCGGGAGCGGTCCTTGATGACAGCGCCTTCCTCCCAAGAGCCTTCCCAAAGTTTGTAGACCACTTCCATGAACTCGTCGGCAATGTCGTAGCGGGCATCATGATCCAGCTGTCGGTGAAGACCAAGATTGCGGGCGGCTGACTCAAGGTAGCTGGTTACGACATTCCAGCCGATACGCCCTCGCGTCAGATGGTCAAGGGACGAAAATTTCCTGGCCAGTGCGTAGGGCTGCTCATACGTGAGGGCCGCGGTGACCGCGAATCCCAAACGCTGTGTTGCAGCAGCCATGGCCGAGACCTGCATAAAGGGATCGTTCAGCGGTACCTGATCGGCATCCAACAGGGCCGGCGCGCTGGAATTGCGGTATACATCGTAGATTCCCAATACGTCGGCAAGGAAAAGGGCGTCAAACCCTCCGCGTTCCAAGGTTTGGGCCAAACTTACCCAGTATTCAAGGCTGTTGTACTCATCAGCCCGGTTCTCCGGGTGCCTCCACAAGCCTGGACTCTGGTGGCTCACACACGTCATGTCAAAGGCGTTCAAGTGAATTCTGTTGCTCATGCTGTTTCCCTTCTAAGACGATTTGGTGGTGCGAAGCCAACGCGTCCAATGCGTTGCGGAGGCGTTGTTGGAGTGTTGCAGCAAAACTCCGAGTAGGAGGATGGCCAAAAGTACGATGCCGCGGCCGAGTCCCTGCCAGAAGAATGAGAGGCCCAAGAGATTCATGCCATTGTTGAGCAAGGCAAAGATCAGGACTCCAACAATCGTGCCGGGCACCGATACTCTGCCGAACCTGCTCAATGTCGCGCCGATAAAGACGGCGCCGATGGCATCCATCAGATAGGCCTGGCCGCTGGCAGGGACATATCCATTAGTTCGTGCAGCAAGAATGACCCCGGCGAAGCCGCAAATCAATGCACAAAAAACATACGCACTGGACAGTAATGGCGCGGTCCGCAAGCCACTGATGCGAGCCGCGCTTGGTTGTTCCCCGGTCAATGTAAGAGTTCGTCCGTAGCGGGTAATTCCAATCAGCAGCCCCACGCCAAGCACGACGGCGGCGGTGTTTATGACAGCGGCATCTACACCCAAGAAGTACCCGCGGCCTAGCACCGCGAAACCTTCTGGAACACGAGGGGCCGACAAGTAGATCGGAGCGCCACCACCGGTAAGCAGCTGTTGGGCGCTTGTCCCGACGAACCAGATACTCAAAGTGGCAAGGAAAGCGGGAATCCGCAAGGCAACGATGAGTAGGGCATTGACCACTCCAACAACGAGTGCGATTAGCAGTCCGCCAACAACTGCAACCCAGGCCCGGTAGCCGTCGGCTATCAGCCAGGCGCTGGCCAGTGCCCCGAGGTCCAGAGACACACCAACGGACAGATCAATTCCCCCAGCCCGGACGACTACGGTCAAACCAACCGCCACCATCGCCAGCAGCGAGACCTGCCCCAGGATGCCCACGAGGTTTCCAACCGTGAGAAATACCGGGGATAGAACCGAGAAGGTCAGCAAGATCAGGCCCAGGGCCGCCGGAGCGATCAAACGAGACGGGCTCCAGGTACTTGCCTTTGTTCTACCCCCGAACGTTGGGGTTCCCTGGTCGACAGCGTTTACGCGTTCCAATGTTTGGCTCGTGCTCATACCCGGCTCCTTCCACGTAGGGTCATGCTCGCCAAGACCAAGAGGATCAATGCACCCTTGGCTCCGCTCACCCACTGGCTCGCCACTCCCAACAACGTCAATCCGTTGCCCAGGGCGGCCACGAAGAGGGCTGCGAGGACCGTACCCGGCACCGAGACCAGACGACGTCGGGAGAAAATCGTCGACATGTAGGCAACCAAGATGATGTCGAGCAGAATTTGCGTGCCAATGCCCGGCACGGCCGCCGAAAGGCGGGTCAATAGCAGCACACCAGCTACGCCGGCGAGCGCAGACCCAATAATGTAGCTGCCGAATCGGTAGCGCTTGGGCGATACACCGCAGACTTCTGCTGCGACGGGATTCTGTCCTGTCGCGTAACAGTTCACACCCCACCGAGTACGTCCGAAGCCCCACCATCCGAGCATCCCCACGGCAAAGAGAACCCATGCCGCGATGGGGATGCCGAGCCACGAAGCGTCTCGTAGTGCAATGAGGAAAGGGTCTTCAAGTCCGATCTTGATGTTTTGGCTCAGCACCAATTCCAGGGAAGTTGCGATGCCCATCGTGGCCAAGGTGGCCAGTAGCGGTCGCAATCCCAGGAGCACACACACTCCATTTACGGAACCAATGATTAGCGCCACGGTTATACCGCCAGCCACTGCGACGATAGCCGAGTGTCCGTGCGCACTGAGTAGCGCTGTCGTCATTCCCGCAAGACCAGCGACGGCACCGTTGGATAAGTCGATGCCCCCGTTGAGCACGTCATCACCACCGTTGATGATGACCACGGCCAACCCCACCCCGGCGATGCCTGTAACTGCTGCTTGGCTCAGGATTGTGGCGAGGTTCTGTCCGCTTAGAAAATATGGGGACCCCAGAACAAAAACCAGCAGGACGGCGCCCAGTGCCGCGTAGCCGAACCATCTGCGCAAGGCAATGGTCGACAGACGCTCTGAGCGTCCACTTTCTGACGAAGTTTTCTGAAGTGTCTGAATGCTCATGCGTTTACCTGCTCCTGTGAGTCGAGAGAGGTGTCCCCGGCGGAGGCCAGGCGAAGCACTTGATCCGTTGTTGTCGACGCACCGGGCAGCTGCCCGAGGAGCTGCCCCCGGTAGAGCACCGCGATACGGTCGGCGATACCTACCAGTTCCTCTAGATCAACGGTGACAACCAGTACGGCAGCGCCCTGATCGACGAGTTCATTGATTTGGCGATAGATCTCTGCACGGCTTCCGACGTCAACCCCTGCAGTGGGCTGGTCCAAGACCAGGACGCGGGCTCCGTGAGCTAGCCACTTTCCAAGAACAACCTTCTGCTGGTTGCCTCCGGAGAGCTGGGAAGCCACGGCTTCGGGGTCCGCCGGCCGGACGTCCAGCTTGTGGATCAACGTTCTAGCCTGCTCGCGCTCGCGGGACAGCGCAGTGAATCCCAGCCGTCGCCCCAAGGATTTGAGGCTCGCTGCGGCTATGTTTTCTCGGACTGTGTTGCGTATGAAGATCCCGTCATCCCGGCGGTCAGCTGGAACGTAGCCGCCGCCACGGGAAACAAAATCAGCCATGGACCGGATTCGCTGACCCCACAGGCAGATGGTGCCGTGGGCCTTCGTCCTGCTCGTAGCGGCATCAGCCAGGGATTCAATCCCAGAACCGACAAGACCTGTCACACCGACGATTTCACCAGGGTGCACTTCCAAGTTGATGTTGCTGAGCTGGCCTGGAATCCCAACATTTTTCAGAACCAATGCAGGTTCTTCCGAGAGCCAGCGACGAGGTTGGCGCCCCGACTCGAACTCGGAAACGGCGGAACCAACCATCAGCTGCACGACGTCGTCTATGGTGTCACCGGCGTTGAAGCAGGCATCGCCAGCATTCTGACCATTACGCAACACGGTGATTCGATCAGTGATTTCGCGCAGTTCCTGCAAATAGTGCGAGATGAAGATGATTCCCACACCCGTCTCACGCAAGTGCGCAATGGTACCGAATAACTGGCGCACTTCCTCCGCTGCCAAAGGCGCCGTGGGCTCGTCCAGTATCAAGATCCTCGGCCCGGTGAGGACGGCTCGGGTGATCTGTATCAGCTGCTGTTGAGAGACACTCAGCTCCTCGATAAACGCGGCCCCATCAATCTTTTGACCCGTGCAACGCAGAATGTCGGCGGTGGCGCGCTGTTGTTCTTCGCGAACTCGTCGCCAGCTGCTTCCCAAGACCTCCGAGCCTAGGTATAGCTGTTCGGCGACGGTGAGCCGTCCGGCCTGGTGCCGGTCCTGATGAATAACCCGGATACCCCTCGCTTCGGCATCCGCCGGACGAGTAATGGAAACCGGCTCTCCATCCAGCTGGATGCTGCCGGAGTCCAGGGTGTAGAGGCCCGTGAGGATCTTGATCAAGGTAGATTTTCCGGCACCATTTTCCCCAACCAGTCCCAAGACTTCACCGCTGCGAAGGCTCAGCGACACCCGGTCGAGAACGGTCACGGCTCCAAAGGACTTGGTGATTCCCCGCATTTCTAGAAGGAGGTCAGATCCCGAGCTCATTGCGCACCTGTTCCACGTTGTCCTTGGTGACGAACACCGGATCCACATAACTCGTCTTGGGGACCTCGCTGGTTTGGCCGGCAAGGTACTTCGCGACGTTCACCGCCGATTGGGCAGCCATCTGAGCCGTGGGTTGAGCAACGGTGAAGCGATATGAGCTTTCCGGATTGGCGATCAGGTCCAGGGCACCAGGCTCGGCATCTACTCCGTACAGTCCGATGTCGGCGTCTTTCGAGGTATCCACCGCGTGGGCAGCCCCTATCAGGGGCATGTCCCAGCACGACCAAACCGCATCGATCTCGCCCTCCGGCAATCGGCGTAGCTGGTCCTGAACCTGTTTCTTGGCATCCTCGATCGTTCCCTCATATTTGTCCTGCAGTTCAGGGTCAATGATCTGAATCTCTGGATATTCCTGCAGCACGAGCTTGAGGCTTTCGTAACGGATCCGGCATGGAGTCACTCCGGGAAAGCCGTTGAATGCGAGAATCCGCCCCTGCCCGTCGATGTCTTCAGCAAGAGTGCGCGCCAAGGTCGTGCCGATGTTCCAGTTATCACTGGTGACGTTGTTCTTCGAGTACTCACTTTGAAAATCCACGGTGAACAGGTCGATTCCTGCCTCATCCACCTTCGCCAGGGCAGGAGTCAGCGTTTGCGCGTCACCTAGGATCACCACGATCGCATCCGGCGATTGAGCGATGAGGTTCTCGATGTCGGCAACGTGTTTGTCGTCCTTGGCTTCCGCCTGCGTCGCAATCACCTCGCCGCCCAGCTCCCCGATCTTGGCCTGTAGTTCTTCGTACACAGTTCGGCTGAAGTCGTGAACAATATCCTTGGCTGCGATACCCACCGTTTTGCCTTCCAGGGAAGGCGCATCAGCCACCTCTGCCTGCGCAACGGGCTTGATGTCCTCCTTGGCGATCGGAGCACTCGCTGGCCTAACGGGCTCCTTGAGGGAGCACGCGGAGAGCAAGGTAGTCGCAGCCAACCCGATGCCTACGATCTGGGCCATGGTTTTCACGGAGCGCGTCACGGAAATCCTCTCTTTTGGTCGTACTTGTTGCCGAGGAATTCCGGGACGCACCGCACTGCGCACAGGTCATCCCAGTTCCATCGAACCTGGCAGTAGCACTATCCGCGTACAGCGGACTTGCTGCGGCGTCGACGAGCCAGGTCTCTCGGCCGCTCTGGATGGTGTTCTTCGATTCCACCACTTCGGTTTGGCGGGCCGTAAGCCTCTCCTTCACCGACGGACTCAGAAGGAAATGAGTCGTAGCAAAACGCTGAAACACCGGATTTCATGACACTGGGACGGATCAATATGACCGCACAATTCGTCATATGACGCGCCACCCATGGACATCTATGAGTTTTCAAAGCGAGCTTGGTACTTTCTGCGCTCGCGATTGCGTAGGAGTACTCCGCCATCCCCAGCTTCAAAGTCCCTTGGAGGGGTTGGGTGCTGGTGCTTGCGTGGCTACGGTCAGGGCATCGACATGTGGCGGGCCCGAGCAACCCAATCCTTCAGGAGGGATCATGACCTCGACATGGCAGCGCACCAGCGCGCAGATCAACACCGATGACTTCGAATCCGATGGACGCTACGATGTGGTGGTGGTGGGGGCCGGGCTGACCGGACTGACCACGGCGGTGCTGCTCAGCCGGGCGCGGCTGCAGGTGGCGGTGATCGAGGCGCAGACGGTGGGCGCCGGAACCACCGGGCACAGCACCGCCAAGCTGAGCCTGCTGCAGGGCGGCACGCTGCAGCAGATCCGCCGCCGCCAGTCGATTCCGGCGCTGCGGGCCTATGTGGAGGCGAACCGGGAGGGGCAGTCCTGGCTGCTGCGCTATCTGGAGGAGAACTCGGTGCAGGTGGAGCACCAGGACGCGTACACCTTCGCACTGCGCCGCGCATCGCTGCCCCGGCTGCGGGCCGAGGCGGCGGCCAGCGGTGAGGCCGGGGTGATGGTGGAGGAACTGCCCGGTGGCCAGGTGCCGCTGCCGTTCGAGGTGGCCGGGGCGCTGCGCCTGCCCGAACAGGCGCAGCTGGATCCGATGCGGGTGCTGGGCCTGCTGGCCGAGGAACTGCGCAGCCGCGGCGGGAAGATCTTTGAGCACACCCGGATGCTCAAGGCCGGGCAGGGGGCGCCGATCCGGGTGCAGACCCCCACCGGGAACCTGTATGCGGATCAGTTGGTGCTGGCCACCGGCACCCCGGTGCTGGACCGGGGCGGGCACTTCGCCCGGCTGGAGCCGAACCGCTCCTACGCCCTGGCCTACCGGGTGCGGGACGGGGCACAGGCCCCCGAGGGCATGTTCCTGGCCATCGACTCGGCCGGGTACTCCATCCGCACCGCCCGGGACATGACCGGCCCGCTGCTGCTGGTCGGTGGCCACGGCCACCGGGTGGGCCGCGGGGACCCGGCCGCAGCGGAACGCGAGCTGGACCGGTGGGCGCGCGACCAGCTGCCGGTCACCGAACGCACCGACAGCTGGTCCGCGCAGGACTACCGGGCGGCCGGGGCGCTGCCGATCGTGGGCACCATGCCCGGCAGCGGCGGGCAGATCCATGTGGCCACCGGGTTCAACAAGTGGGGCATGACCAATGCGGTGGCCGCCGCCCTGCGCCTGTCCTCCGACATCCTGGGCGGGAACCTGCCCTGGGCCCGGCAGCTGAGCTCCGGCAACCGCTCCCCCGGTGCGTGGCTGGATGCGGCCAGCATGAACGCCACCGTGGCCCGGCTGCTGCTCACCGACTGGGCGCGCATGCTTGCGGCCCCCACCAACCCGCAGCAGACCCGGGACCGCCCCGGCGTGCACCGCCAGGGGCGCCAGGTGGTGGCCGAGAACCCGCAGGACCCGGATGCCTGCCGGCTTTCCGGGGTCTGCACCCACCTGGGCGGGATCCTGCAGTGGAATGCCGCGCAGAACACCTGGGACTGCCCGCTGCACGGGTCGCGGTTCAGCGCCCAGGGCCGGCGGCTGGAGGGTCCGGCCACCCGTGACCTGAAACGGCTGTAGCGCCCGCCCCCGCCGGTGCGCTACCCGGCGCCGACCGGGGCGCCGGCGGGGGAAGCCTGCGGCTCCAGGCCGCGCAGCCGCTTCATCTGCGGGTCGTAGACGGGGTCCTGGGTGATCGTGGCGTTGATCCGCCGGCCGAAGTACTCCACCTGCACCTGCTGCCCGAACGTGAGCTCGGCCGGCAGCCAGGCCAGCGCGATGGGCCGTCCCACGGTGTGCGCGAACCCGGCACTGGTGACATAGCCGACCGCGCGCCCCTGATGGAACACCGGCTCCTTGCCCAGCACCACATCCCCGGCGTTCTCGATCAGCAGGCAGCGCAGGCTGCGGGTGGGCGGTGCCTCGCGCAGCCGCTGCACCGCGGCCTTGCCCACGAAGTCCTGCTCCTTCTTGGCGCTGACCGCGAATCCGAGCCCGGCCTCAAACGGGTTGTGCTCGGTGCTCATGTCAACGCCCCAGGAGCGGTAGCCCTTTTCCAGGCGCAGGGAGGCGAACGCGGCCCGCCCGGCGGCGATGATGCCGTGCCGCTGCCCGGCCTGCCACAGCACGTCCCACAGGCGCTGGCCGTTCTCCGCGCTGGTGTAGATCTCCCAGCCCAGCTCCCCCACATAGGACAGGCGCAGCGCGGTGACCGGCACCCCGCCCAGGTGGGCGGCGCGGGCCCGGAAGTAGCGCAGCCCCTCATTGGAGAAGTCATCGTCGCTGACCAGCTCGATGACCTCCCGGGCCAGCGGACCCCACAACCCGATGCAGCAGGTGCCGCCGGTGATGTCCCGCACCTGCACCCAGCCGCCGGGCACCAGGGCCTCGTTCTGCCGGCGGGCCTCCACCTGAAAGTAGGCGGTGTCAATGTTCCCGTTGATCCCCACCTGGAAGGTGTGCTGTCCCAACCGGGCGACGGTGATGTCGCTGCGGATCCCGCCGGCCTCATCCAGCAGCAGTGTGTAGGTCACCGCCCCGACGCTCTTGGCCATGTTCCCGGTGCTCAGCCGCTGCAGCAGGGCCAGTGCCCCGGGCCCGGAAACCTCCAGGCGCTTGAGTGGGGTCATGTCGTACATGGCCACCGCGGTGCGGGTCTTGTACGCCTCCACCGCGGCCAGCGGGGAATGGTGCAGCGCGGACCAGGTATCCCGGATCGGCGGGCGCCAGTCCCAGGGCAGCTCATCGAGGTGGCGGGCGTTGGACTCGTACCAGTAGGGGCGCTCCCACCCGCCGCCTTCCATGAAGTGGGCGCCCAGTTCCCGCTGCCGGGCATGGAACGGGCTGACCCGCAGGTTGCGGGCGCCCAGCCGGGGCTCCAGGGGGTGGCGCACATCGTAGATTTCCACGAAGTTCTGCTGGGCGGTCTGCCGAACGAAGCTGGGCGCCAGTTCAACCTCCTCGAAGCGGTTGACGTCGCAGTCGGACAGGTCGGTGCCGCTGCGCCCGGTGCTCAACAGCTCGGCCACCGCCTTGGCGATCCCGGCCGAATGGGTGACCCACACGGCCTCGGCCAGGTAGAAGCCCTCCACCTGCGGGCACTGGCCGACCAGTGAGCCGCCGTCGGGGGTGAAGGAGAAGATCCCGTTGAAGCCGCTGGCGATCTCCGCCTCGGCCAGCTCCGGCAGCAGCGTCTTGGAGGCCTGCCAGGCCGGCAGGAAGTCCTCGACGGTGAACTGCAGGCTGGAGG
The DNA here is from genome assembly GCF_005774635.1 of Glutamicibacter sp. V16R2B1. NCBI lineage: Bacteria > Bacillati > Actinomycetota > Actinomycetes > Micrococcales > Micrococcaceae > Glutamicibacter > Glutamicibacter sp. V16R2B1. Next base: position 66,094 of record NZ_VATX01000013.1, on the reverse strand, counting down.
GCATGTTCTCCGGGGTGTGGTCCTGCGGGTCCATCCGGGGCAGGTCCTCGATCAGCGCGGGCATCGGGCGGTGCGCGTAGGAGCCGATCCCGTAGCGGTCCCCGTGCTCGCGGAAGTACAGGTCCTGATCCTGGTAGCGCAGGATGGGCAGGCTGGCGCCGTTCGGTTCGCTGTTGCGCCCCCGCAGGCCCTTGACGCCGGTGGTCTTCACGTACTGGTGGGCCAGCGGCAGCAGCGGCACCCGCACCCCCACCATGGCCCCGACCTTCGCGCCCCAGAAGCCCGCGCAGCACACCACGATGTCCGCGGCCAGGAACTCCTCGCCCACCCACACCCCGGTGACCCGGTTCTCCTGCTGCCCCACACCGGTGACCTCGGTGCGGTCCCGGTAGACAACCCCGGCGGCGCGGGTGCGTTCGATCAGCTTCTCCACCGCCACCCCGGCCAGGGCCAGCCCGTCGGAGGGGACGTAGAGCCCGCCGTAGACGACCTGTTCATCCAGCAGCGGGTAGCGCCGCTTGCATTGCCCGGCATCCAGCAGCTGGGCCTCCACGCCCCAGGAGGTGGCCCAGCCGTGCTTGCGGTGCAGGTCCCGCCAGCGGGTTTCGGTGGTGGCGACCTCCAGGCCGCCCACCGGGTTGAAGGCCCCCAAATCGGTCAGCTTCTGCACCGTGTAGCTGGCGAATTCGGTCATGGTCTTGGACGGGTTGGTCTGGAACACCAGCCCCGGGGCGTGGGAGGTGGAACCGCCGGGCAGTTCCAATGGCCCCTGTTCGATGACGGTGATGTCCTTCCAGCCGCGCTGGACGAGTTCGTCGGCCAGGTTCGCGCCGACGATGCCGGCGCCGATGATGATGACGCGTGAGGTGGGTGACATGGTCTTTCTCCTACTGCTGGGCTCAAATCTGGGATGTGCGGGGGGATGCGGGCTAGCGGAAGATGATGGTGCCCGAGCCCTCCAGCAGCACCCGGTGTTCGCAGTGCCACTGCACGGCGCGCGAAAGCGCCTGGCATTCGGCGCCCTGCCCGGCCTGGGCCAGCGCGCGGGGGTCATGGGAGTGATCCACCCGGATCACCTCCTGCTCGATGATTGGCCCCTCATCCAGGTCGGCGGTGACGTAGTGGGCGGTGGCGCCGATCAGCTTCACTCCGCGGGCGTGGGCCTGGTGGTAGGGCCGGGCCCCCTTGAACCCGGGCAGGAACGAATGGTGGATGTTGATCACCCGGCCCTGCAGCCCGGCGGCGAGCTCATCGGAGAAGATCTGCATGTACCGGGCCAGTACCACCAGCTCGATGCGGTGCTCCTGGATCAGCTCCAGCAGCCGGGCCTCGGCCGCGGCGCGGTTGCCGGCGTTCACCGGCAGGTGCAGGTAGGGGATCCCTGCGGCCTCGGCCATGGGGCGCAGGTCCTCATGGTTGGAGACCACCAGCGGGATCTGGGCGTTCAGCGCGCCGGTGCGCCAGCGGAAGATCAGGTCGTTCAGGCAGTGCCCGGACTTGGAGACCATCAGCAGGGTGCGGGTGGGTTTGGAGTCGCGGATCTGGAAGCCCATGTTGAAGCGCTCGGCAACGGGCTGGAACTGCTCACGCAGCTGTGCGGCGCGCAGCGGGGTGTCGCTGTGGAACGCGGTGCGCAGGTGCACCTTGGCGTTGACGGTGTCGTCAAACTGCTGGTGCTCGCGGATGTTCAGCCCGCGCCCGGCAAGGAACTGGCTGACCGCGTGGATGATTCCCACCCGGTCCCGGCAACTGGCCGTGAACACGAAGTCGTGGGAAGTTTCTTCCGCCCAGGCGGCATGGGCGGCGGGGTGGGAAGCAGGCAAATCGATCAGGGACATCGTTTCGCTCCGATGAAATACGGGATTTGTATCCAACTTATATACTAGAATGTCCTGTAGCCTAGATCACACAAAGTTCAGGGGTCAAGGGTTAATTGGCAACGAACGCGAAAGAGGGAAAATGGCGCAGGCAGTCACCGCACAGCTGCACCCACGAGGTGCCTCCAAAGCCGAGGAGGCCTACGAGCGGATCCTGCAGATGCTGGTGACCCTGCAGATCCAGCCCGGGGACCCGATCCACGATGAGGAGCTGATGCGTGAACTGGGCATCGGGCGCACCCCGGTGCGCGAGGCGCTCAAGCGCCTGGAGGTGGACAAGCTGGTCATCACCTTCCCCAAGCGCGGCACCTTCGCCACCCGGGTGGAGATCAGCGACCTGGCCTATGTTTCGGAGATCCGCCAGCAGCTCGAGCCGATGGCCGCGGCCCGCGCGGCCCGCACCGCCTCCGAATCCACCCGCGCCGCCCTACGGGAGACCTCCCGGCAGATCGAGCGCTTCGATGCCGCCAACGCCTCGACCACCGATCTGCTGACCTTCGACGCGGCCGTGCACCGCAACATCTACCGCGCCTCGGGCAACCCCTACCTGGAGGACGTGCTGATCCGCCAGAGCAACCTGGCCACCCGGATCTGGTGCACGGTCATCGACAGGCTGCCACGGGTGGGCACCCACGTGAAGGAGCACCTGGGGCTGCTGCAGGCCATCATTGACGGGGATGAAGCCGAAGCGGCCCGCCTGGCCGGACTGCACGTGGGACAGTTCGAGCAGGCGGTGCGCACCGCACTGCTGGACCTCTAGAAAGATGCGCGGCCAGCCAGACGGCTGGAGGGGCCGTGACGGTCTATGAATCCCGGTCGTTCGTGCTGCGTTCGCGCAGCACGCTCTCGGCGATCTGCTGCTGGTCGGGGGCGAACCCATAGAGCTTGCCTTCGGACTCGTGCACCCACCAGCGGCCGCACAAGTCCGTGGTCTGCTTTTCGGCATCCTTGGGCCACCAGTCCGCGTCCAGGGTGCGCACGGTGGCAACCTCGGAGACCTGCAGATCCTTGGTGCGCCGGTCGGTGGCATAGGCCTTGGCCAGCTCCGACTCGTTCGGCTCCCCCACCGCCGAAAGGCTCAGGCATTCCTGCCTGGGCAGGGGACCGTCATAGTCCATGACGAAGATGCGCTCGGCCCCGGTGGTGCGCTGCTCCAGCTTCACGTCCCTGCCACCGGCCGGGACCCAATCGGCCAGCAGCCCGGACTTCACGCCTTCCTCGGAGGTGGCCGCGCTCTTCGATTCAGCCTTGTCATAGGTTTCGCCGCCCAAATCCCCGACGCTGCACCCAGCGAGCAGCAGGGAGGCGGGAACGGCGAGGGCGGTGAGGGCGAGGTACTTCTTTTTCATCATGCTTTTAGCCTATGAAGCCCACCGCGGCGGGCACCTCGGGCGGGAGAGGGAAAAACCGCATCCCCTTCTCAGACCACGGGAGGAGTCGGCGAGCGCTGGCGGGATGAGGCCGACCAGGCCGGTTGGGCGAGCGTGGCGGCCCGGTGATCCCCGGTGAGCCCGAAGCCTGCGCTCAGCTGCGACACAAAAACGGCCACTAATGTTGAAAACACCTCATTGAAGGTGCGAGTGATGATCTGGAAAGCTCCCGCAGGGTTACGGCCCGCGGGAGCTTTCTGGTTAAGCGATGCCGGTTCCACCGGCCCCAGATCGGCACTATGCCGTGGTGGGCTCCACGAAGCAGTCTGGCAGTTCCGGCACCGGAATGATGACGATGTCATACGCCTTCCAGTCCAGCTCCTCCAGCGCCTTGCGGGCGGCGTCCATCTCCTCCACTCCCACCGTTGGCGAATGCGGCACCACGAAGGCCTCCGCATGCAGGACCGCGCCCAGTTCGCGTACGCGAACCCCGACCTGGTCCACCCATCCCATGGACTTCAGGCGGCTCTCAAACTCCGGGATCAGCGGGTGCGGGTCCTCGCCCTCCACGCTGGTGGCCCGACGGTCCAGCAGGTCAACCACCGCGGCCTTCGTGCTGGTCCAGCCATCCTTGAGGATGCCCGCGGAGATCACCGCGGCGGCCACGCTGTCCAGCCACCACAGGCCGATGGCGATGCCTGCGACGCCCACGATGGAGGCGGCATTGGTCTGCCAATCCGCCTTGGCCATGTAGGAGTCGGCGTAGAGCAGCTTGTTGTTCAGCGGCTTGGCGACCTTCACCTTCAGCCGCCCTAGAATCACGGCCGGGGCGGCGATCACGGTCATCACCGCGATCATGATCCACCCCTGCCAGATCGTGTGCCCGAAGACGTTCATGGTGCCGATGGTCGGGTATTCCTGGGCAATCAGCGCGGAGACCGATTCATAGGCCAGCATGCCGCCCACCACCAGCAGCGCCACCCCGGCCACCAGGTGTCCGGCGCTCATGGCACGGTGGTAACCATAGGGGTGGGTGGGGCGCCGGGTTCTGCGGGTGTAGAACAGGGCCACCAGGAAGGCCAGCTGCGGCAGCACGGAGAGCATGTCCTCCACCCATGCCGTGCGCATGGCCTGGGAATTGCCCACCACCAAGGCCACCAGGGTAATGGTGCAGGCGGCATAGCCGACGCTGATCCATTCAAGTTTCGCTGCCCGGCGCAGCATGTCGCGCTGCTGTTTGGGCAGGCCGGTTCCGGCTTTCAGGTTCATGGCATCTCCTGGGTTTGGTCCAGAAAGTACTCAAGCTCCCCCAGGAAGGCGTTCTCCCCGGGCGGCACCAGCAGAACCAGTTGGGCCTGCTTGCCGTCCTCCTCCGTCACGGTGCGGTAGGGCCGGGTGATCCCGACTTCCTTGCTCCACGGGGTCTTGGCGGTGATCCCACCGGCCACCATGTCAAGCTTTCCTTCCTTCAGCTGCTTGACCAGGTGCTCCTCCCCGCCGAGCGTCCACTGCACCTCGGCGTCCAGGCCCTTGGCGAAGTCCTTGACCAGCTCCACTTCGTCCCCGGTGTACTGGCCGTCGCGCACATCCACGAATTCGCGGTTGGGCGAGATCCCCACCCGCAACGTGTCGTGGCGAACATCCTGCAGCGTGCCCTTGGGATCCACCGGGACCTGGGCCGCACACCCGGCGAGCAGGCTGGATCCAAGCAGCGCTGCACCCGCAGCACGGAGGAACAACCGCGTTCTTTTCGATGACGACATCTATTTCTCCTCCCGCCGCTTCTGACACTCTCGGCCATGGATTCTCACCTGCAACGTACGACAGATCCCTGCGACCCGCAGGTCGGCGCACCGAAATCCCTGCCAATCTTCAGGCTTCCTTCACGAAGCAGCACGCCTCACAGTGACGCTTCGCGACGCCACGGTCGGCAGACTGGAAGCCGAAGCTCAGCGCGGACACAGAAAGCGGTCTTATTGTTTTAAATACCTCCTTGAAGGTGCGAGTGATGATCGAAAGAGCTCCCGTTGGTATCCAACGGGAGCTCTTTCGTTAACTGGCGATTTCCTGCATCGCTTCGGCGGCCGATCGGCTCCAAGTCCACGAACCATCTTCGGCTACCCCCGCGCACCGGCTCGTGCAATGCCGTCTGCGAACAGCCTCGTCTGGCCCGCTACTAGACGAGCCGTCTAGAAGGTAGAGCCTCAAGCACTGAGGGGCGAAAATCGCGCAACGTCCGCGTTACCCCATGGAGCGCGCTTCGCATTCCGTTCAAAGACCCGGCAATACACGGCCTAATAGGCACACCTCCTCGCCATCTCCCAAGCCGAGGAACCCCGGCCTTGTACGCGAAACCTCCGCGACATTACCGCCTGCCCGTCCCCTTGATTACCTTCGAAGGACCACGTGGCCCAATGCCGTCACCTGCACCGCAAAACCATAAAAGGTTGCGTGATGTGCATCACTGGCATACCTTGGTTCTAACAACTTTATTGGACACTCTGTCCATGAACTCGCAATGGGAGGGGTACCGACATGTCCGCACATGCACCACTTCACCGAGGCCGCTCCCAAATTCGGGCCTGGACCCCCGCCGGGGGACCCTCCGGACAGCGCTAGCTGCCCGCGGCAGCGGGCAATCCTCCGGCCCTGTCCGCACCCGGCGCCCCACCACGGCACGGCACGGAACAGGGGCATCCAACGCTTCGTGCCACACACTTCGCAACCAAAGGAAAGACCACCGCCATGTACCGCTTCCCACCCAGATCCCCCATTTCGGCCCCGCGCCGCAGTGCCGCGGATCTTGGCGGCGCACCAGCCACCACCCTTCCGGATGTGGCGTCATGACCACCGTCGGCGTCACCGATCCGCAACTGGAACCACGCCGGACCCGGGCCTCGCTGCGCCAGCGCACCAGCCACCCGTGGTCCGCCTTCCTGCTGCGCCGCCTGGGTGGGCTGGTGCTCTCCTTCGTCATCCTGGTCATTGTCACCTTCCTGATCGTTCCGCTGCTGCCCGGTGACCCGGCCGTGGTGGCCGCCGGGGACGGGGCGACGGTGGAGCAGATTGAAAGCACCCGCACCGCACTGGGTCTGGACCGGCCGTTCCTGGCCCAGTTCTGGCAGTACGTGGTCGGGGTGTTCACCCTGGACATGGGCGACTCCTTCGCCTCGGGCACCACGGTGACCGCAGCGATCCTGGCCCGGCTGCCGTTCACCGCGGAAATCGCACTGCTGGCCATCAGCTGCATGCTGGTGATCGGGGTGCCGCTGGGCATGGGCACCGCGCTGCTCACCCGCGGCGGACGCCGGGCCTGGGCCGATCACCTGTTCAACGGGATCACCAGCTTCATCTTCGCGGTGCCCAACTATGTGCTGGCCACACTGCTGATCTTCGTCTTCGCGATCCGTCTGGGCTGGTTCCCGGCCAGTGGGGCCGCGACCCTGGGTTCACTGGTGCTGCCCACCGCGGCGGTGATGATCGGTCCAACCTGCGTGATCGCGCGGATCGTGCGGCGCGAGGCGGCCGGGATCCTGGAACAGGACTATGTGCGCACCGCCCGCGGCTGGCGGTTGAGCACCTGGCATGTGAACAGCCGCTACGTGCTGCCGAACCTGCTGACCACCACGCTGACCCTGGCCGGGCTACTGCTGGCCGGGATGCTTGGGGGCACCGTCGTGGTGGAAACCGTGTTCGGCTGGCCCGGGGTGGGCAAGGGGATCGTGGATGCGATCATTTCCCGGGACTACCCGATGATCCGGGCCACCATCCTGCTGTTGGGGATGCTGGCCACCGTGCTGGTGCTGGTGGTGGACATCATCCTGGCGCTGATTGATCCGCGCAACCTGAAGGCGGGGGCCGAGTAATGTCCAAGACCCAACATTCCACCCGCAGCATCTGGCGCCCGGGGATGGTCATCGGCGTGGTGCTGATGGCGCTGCTGGTGCTCACCGCGATCATCGCCCCGCTGTGCTTGACCGATGCGGCCAATGAGCTGAGCGAAAACCGGGCTTTGGCCCCCAGCTCCGAGCACCTGCTGGGCACCAATGACTTCGGGCAGGACAACCTGGCCCGGGTGCTGGTGGCGACCCGGCTGACCCTGGTCATGACGGTGCTGGCCACGCTGCTCTCGGTGGCCGGCGGGCTGGTGGCCGGGGTGGCGATCTGGCTGGCCCCGGCCAAGGTCCGCCAGTGGTGCCTGCGCCTGCTGGAGACCGCGGTGGCCTACCCGACGCTGATCACCGCACTGGTGATCGCGGCGATCCTGCTGCCCGGCGCGGGCACCGCGGTGATTGCCCTGGGGGTGGCCGGGATGCCCGGGTTCGCCCGCGTGACGGCGAACCTGGCCCAGCAGGTGACCAACAGCGAATACTTCACCACCGCAAAGTTCCTGGGGGTCGGCCCACTGCGCCTGGCCACCCGGCACATGATCCCGGGGATGGCCGAACCGCTGCTGATCCTGTCCACCACGCTGTTCTCCTCCACCCTGATGGAGATCTCGGCGCTGTCCTTCGTGGGCCTGGGCGTGCAGCCCCCGCAGTACGACCTGGGTTCGCTGCTCAACGACAGCCTCGATGCGTTGTACACCCAGCCGATTGAGGCGCTGGGCCCGGCGGTGATGATCATCCTGGCGGCGGTCGGCGCGATGCTGATCGGCGATGCGCTGGCCGCGCACGCCAACCCGCGCACCGGACGCGCCTGGCGGCGCAGCCGCCGCGGGGCCAAGAGCGCCCCGGCCAACGCGCAGACCGACACCGCGCTGGTGCGGGTGGAGGATCTGCGGGTGAACTACCTCAGCCAGGGCCAGCCGACCGAGCTGGTGCACGGCATCGACCTGCACATCCAGCCCGGGGAGATCCTGGGGATCGTGGGCGAGTCCGGTTCGGGCAAGTCGCTGACCGCGATGTCGATTGCCGGGCTGGCGGCCGATGACCTGTCCGTTCAGGCCCGGGCGCTGACGGTGGCGCAGCTGGACATGCTCGGCAGCCCGCCGGCGGCCCGGCTGGCCCAGCAGATCGGGATCGTCTACCAGGACCCGGGCTCCACGTTCACCCCCTCACGCACCATGGGCCCGCAGCTGACCGAGGTGCTGCGCACCCACCAGGGGGCCTCGCGTGCCCAGGCACGCGAGGCGATCATCCAGGCGCTGGGCAAGGTGGGGATCACCCGCCCTGCCGCCCGGCTGCGCCAGTACCCGCACGAGCTCTCCGGGGGCATGCGCCAGCGGGCGATGATCGCCTCCACCCTGGCCACCGGCCCGGCGCTGCTGATCGCCGATGAGCCGACCACGGCGCTGGATGTGACCGTGCAGATCGAGGTGCTGCGCCAGTTCCGCCGGCTGCGTGAGGAGTACGGCACCGCGATCCTGTTCATCTCCCACGACATCGGGGTGGTGCAGGAGCTGTGCGACCGGGTGCTGGTGATGCGCAAGGGCAGCATCGTGGAGGAGCTGAGCCCGCAGCAGATCTCCAGCCGCCAGGTCAGCCACCCGTACACCCGCCAGCTGCTGGACGCGGTCCCGGTGCTGCGCACCGGCAGCGGCCTGGTGCTGAATGAAGAGGAAGGAATCCGCACATGAGCGCCCCCGCCATCCCGGCCCCGATCGTGGCCGCCAAGGACCTCAGCCTGGGCTTCGGCGCCGTCCAGGTGCTGCACGAGGTGAGCATCGACGTCCCGCAGGGGCGCACCGTGGCCCTGGTGGGCGAATCCGGGTCCGGCAAGTCCACCCTGGCCAAGGCGATCGTGGGCATGCACCGGATCAGTTCGGGCCGGCTGCAGGTGGCCGGGCAGGACATTTCCCGGCCCACCCGCTCCCAGCAGCGCCGGCTGTTCCGCCAGGTGCAGTACATCCCGCAGGACCCGTACGCCTCCCTGAACCCGCGGCGCACCATCGGCCAGACCCTGGCCGAGGCGATCGACCCGGTGCGCGCCAACCCGGCCGCCCACCGCCAGGCGATCAGCCAGGCACTGGACACCATGCAGCTGGAGGAGCAGATTGCCCGGCGCTACCCGCATGAGCTCTCCGGCGGGCAGCGCCAGCGGGTGGCGATCGCCCGGGCGCTGGCGGTGCAGCCACAGCTGATCGTGGCCGATGAGATCACCTCCGCGCTGGACGTGTCCGTGCAGGCCGAGGTGATCGGGCTGCTGGCCCGGCTGCGTGCCCAGCACCGGGAGCAGTCGATGCTGTTCATCACCCACAACCTGGCCGTGGCCCAGCAGGTCTGCGACGAGGTGGTGGTGATGCTGCACGGGCGGGTGGTGGAATCCGGGCCGATCGATGAGGTCTTTGGCAACCCGCGCGAAAACTACACCCGCACCCTGCTGGACTCGGTGCCCGGGGCACCGGGCTTCACCCTGGCCTAGGCCCGCACCGGAGGAAAACCATGAACACCCAGACCCTGCAGCGCCTGGCGGACCCGCAGGTCCTGCGCCAGCACTTCATCAACGACCGGCAGACCATGCCCACCCGCCGCATCTGGCGCGGCACCACGCCTCCGGCGCTGCCGCCGCACACCGCGGGCGCCCTGGCGGGCATGCAGGTGCCCGGCCCCCGGCCCGGCGTGCTGCAGCCGCTGGAGCACTTCCTGTCCCGGGCCGAGAGCAACGCCCTGCTGGTGCTGCACCGCGGGGCGCTCGTGCACGAACAGTACCTGCACTCGATGGCGGCACACGACACCCACCTGAGCGCCTCGATCTCCAAGTCCGTGGTCTCCCTGGTGGCCGGGGTGCTGCTGCGCGACGGGCTGCTGCAGCGCGAGCAGCGGCTGGGGCACTACGTGCCGGAACTGGCCGGCACCGCCTTTGGCGAGGCGAACCTGGATCAGCTGCTGCACATGGGCACCGCCGTGAGCTATGGCGGGCGGGCCTTCAACAAGGAGCAGGAGGCCCGCAGGTTCTTTGAGGCGGTGGGCATGTTCGAGCGGGCCGCGGACTACACCGGGCCGCGCACGCTGCTCGAGCGCCTGGCCACCGCGGGTGCCCAGCAGCCGCCCGGGCAGATCTTCCGCTACGAAAACGGCAACACCGAAGCGCTGGGCGAGGCGATCCGCCGGGTCACCGGGCAAAGCCTGGCGCAGCTGGTCTCCGAGCTGCTGTGGGTGCACCTGGGCGCCGGGGAGGACGCCCACTTCGGGCTGGACTCCACGGGGCGGGAGCTGGCCAGCGGCCGGTTCTCCGCCACCGCCCGGGACCTGGCGCTGCTGGGCGAACTGCTGCGCTGCGGCGGCAGCCGGCAGGGCGTCCAGGTGCTCAATGAGGCGCTGGTCGCGGACATCACCCGCGTCCCCGACGGGCCGGCCGCGGACGTGCTGGGCACCGGGGACACGCGCGCCAACGGCCCGGTGCTGGCCTATCACGACTTCTGGTGGCTGCCGCTGGGCGAGCCGGGCAGCTTCGTGGCGCGCGGCCGTTCCGGCCAGCGGCTCTACGTGGACCCGCGCCGCGAACTGGTCATCGTTCACTTTGGCGCCCAGCCGGTGGGGGCGGATGTGCCGGTGCCCGACTTCGAGCAGGTGTTCGCCCACATCGGTCGGCAGCTTACCGCCACGCCCGCCGGCTAGCCGCCCCCACAGACCCCCGCAAAACCCCAACCATCACAACCTTCAGGAGCCATCATGCCAACACCGACCGCATCCACCTCATCCGGCGGGACCCCGTCCCGCCTGCGCCGCCGCGGCGCCGCCCTGCTGGCCGGGGCCACCGGCCTGGCGCTGGCGGTCACCGGGTGCACCACCGGGAACAGCGCCGACGGCGGGGCCGAGGGCAAGACCGACACCATCCGCTCCACCATGATCGCCAACCCGAACAGCTTCAACCCGCTGACCTCCTCCGGGGTGCCGGCCACCATGGCCAACTCCCTGCTCTACGCCACCCTGCTGGTGCAGGATGACAACCACACCTTTGCCGGGGACCTGGCCAGCGAATGGGAGCTGAGCCCCACCCGGGGCGAGTTCACCCTGCGCGAGGGCGCCACCTGCGCGGACGGCACCCAGATCACCGCCAGCGTGGTCAAGGCGTCGCTGGACGCGTTCGCCCAGAAGTCCAACAACAAGGACCTGGTCTTCGGCCCCTCCGAACCGAAAATCAGCGCCGACGACGCCGCCGGAAAGGTCACCATTGAGCTGGACACCGCATGGGCGGACATGGGCCAGGGCCTGAGCATGCCCGAATCCGGGATCATCTGCCCGGCCGGGCTGAAGGACCCGGAGGGCACCACGGCTGGCAAGGTCGAGGGCGCGTTCTCCGGCCCCTACACCCTGGCCGACTACCAGCCGGGGGTGAACGTGGAGTTCGCGCTGCGCGACGAGGGCTACACCTGGCCCGAATACGCCCAGCCCTTCGAGGGCCGGGTGGCCAAGACCATCAAGTACAGCGTCAGCTCGGACTACAACAGCATCGCCAACGGCCTGCTGACCAACCAGATCGACATCGCCACCGTGCTGGGTGAACCGATGGAACGCTTCAAGGACGATGAGAAGTTCGGCACCGAACGCTTCTCCACCGCGAACCTGTTCATGGTGTTCAACGAACGCAAGGGCAAGCCGTTCGCGGATCCCGAGGCCCGGCGCGCGGTCGCCAAGGCCGTGGACCAGAAGGCGTTCGTGCAGGCGGCCACGAACGGACTGGGCGCCCCGGCCACCAGCTTCGTCTCCGAGTCCGTGCAGTGCGCCAACACCGACGCCGCGCTGCTCAGCCCGAAGGACGCGGACCTGGCGGACATCAAGGGACAGGCCGCCACCCTGGTCGGCACCCCGGCGGTGGGCAAGGGCGCGGGCAACACCTACATCGCCCAGGCCCTGAATGAGGCCGGCGCCGACGTGAAGCTGCGCAGCGTGGACACCGCCTCGCTGTTCACCGAGCTGAGCACCAAGCCGGACTCCTGGGACATGACCGTGGTGAACCTGGTGAACATCTCCTCCACCCTCTACGCCGGGCTCTCCCGCTTCACCGGGCCGACCACCGAGGACGGTGGACGGAACATCACCGGGGCGAAGCATGAGAAGTTCCTGGCCCAGGTCGGCCAGGCGATGGCCGAAACCGATGAGGACAAGCGCTGCGCGATCTACCAGGACCTGCAGGAGGGGCTCTTCCAGGACGCCCACGTGGTGCCGCTGGGTGACGTGTCCGCACAGCTGACCACCGCCCAGGGCTTCTCGGCGCGGGTCATCAACGGCATCAGCTCGGCGCGCACCATGCGCATCACCGACTAACTGACAGGGCGGGATCACCGGTAAACACCGGGTTCCCGCCCAGCCCGGGCACAGAAACCCCGATTAGTGTTGTCAACAACCTCATTGAGGGTGCGAGTGATGATCTGAATTGGTCCCGCTGTCCATCTGGACGGCGGGACCATTCGGTTTAACCGGCACGGTCCGGCAATGGCAAACCGGCCCTTCAGGATTGAGAGGGTACCCCCCTGAACTCAACACCCTGGCTCTCTGGCGTGTCATCACAACGCAAAAGCCGAGGCCTTCGAAGAAGAATAATGTCCTTACGACTTTACATAACGTAGGTTATCGGCTGACGCGATGACAGGTTTTCGATGCAAGCCTCGTGCAACTCTTCACACGATAGACTGCAACAGGGTCCCCGTTCAACGAGGCTCCGATGCCAACTATAGCGGTTGCGGTCCGCCACGATCTTCGGAGATGCGTTCAAGAGTTTGTTCCCGCCTGATTTAAATGAGCTGACTCTTTTCGCGGCCCAGGATGTTGAACCTAGCTGCTGAGACGCTGTTCCCCGAACATCCGCGATGATGGATCGCGGCCAGCGTCACGGCAGGCGCACTTGCGAGCAGATACGATAGGCGCATGGGTGTGGCATATGATTTCCTCAGTTCTCATCTGAAGACAATGGCCGCGCCGTACCTTTTTGTCGGCTCAGGCATATCGAGAAGATACGCTGAACTGCCTGACTGGGAGGGTCTCCTTCGCCATTTTGCAGCCTTCACTAACCAGCCCTACGAGTACTACAGAGGTCTGGCCGGAGAGGATCTGCCACGCACTGCATCGATGCTCGCGAACGAGTTCTACTCTGTTTGGTGGTCGGATAAGAGGTTCGCCCTTTCCCGTGAAAAATATGGATCCCAGGTCACTGATTCATCATCGGCCCTGAAAATTGAGGTATCACAATACTTCGAGACCGCTATTGAAAACTTTGTTATTCCACCTCAGTATGAAGCCGAGTTCACCCTCCTGCGCAAAGCAAACGTAGAAGGAATTATCGCCACGAATTTCGACAGTTTGATGTCAGTGACGTTTCCTGACTATGCGGTTTTCACGGGACAAGATGAGTTGCTGTTCGCTGACTCACAGGGGATCGCTGAAGTTTATATGATTCACGGATCGGCGCGACAGCCAAGTTCGCTTGTTCTTACACGCGAAGACTACAACGATTTTCAGGAGAGAGACGCGTATCTCGCCGCCAAGCTGATGACTTTCTTTGTTGATCACCCCATCATCTTCTTGGGTTACAGCTTGAGTGACGAGAACATCCTTGAGATTCTTCGATCGCTGGTAAGGGCCGTGCGAGGGAGCAACGCGGCAAAACTGAAGGACCGCTTGCTATTTGTGAACTGGGCGCCAGACGTTGCGGCGGAGATTCGATCCCGAACGGTACAAATCGACGGCGGCCAGATCGAGGCGCACGAGATCGTTGTCTCAGACTTCCTCGACGTCTTTCGCGCGCTGGGTATCAAAGAGCGTGCTCTACCTGCTCGAGTCCTTCGGCAGCTCAAGGGCCAGATATACGAGCTGGTCAAGAGCAACGATCCCGACGGACGACTGGTTCAAGTCTCCGACATCGAGTCCGCTTCGGATCAATTGGATGTGGTTTTTGGTGTTGGCGCGAAAATGACAGTCAAAGGAATCATTGGGCTCTCTCGCTGGGATCTGGTCGACGATGTTCTCGGTTCGCCAGACCGTGGCCTCCCCAGCGACCAGGTAATCACCGAGGCATTCGGAAGCTCGTTCGCAAGCAACTGGTATGTCCCGTACTGGAAGCACCTTCGAAGTGGTGGCTTTCTTGATGAGGCTGGCCAGCTACTCGCCAATGTTAACGTGCCCGCCAAGATCAACGCTTACATCAGCCGTGAGTCAAATCAGCCGTGAGTCAAAGAACCTTGCGGGTCGCGCATTGCCGACCAGTACAACATTCGAGGATGTGATCAAGCACAAGGGTGAAGACTGGGTGCTCGAGCATCCATGGTCGCTGTTCGATGAAACTCAGGACGGCGAGGGGCTGAGAGAGTACCTGAACGCTAACAGGAGCTACCGACAGCAGTCATACTCTCTGACCCAATATGCAAAGCTGGCGGTAACGTTCGACTGGCTAATGTATGGGCCACCGAAGAGGGCAAGCATATGAGCGTTAACTATCAGGCATCCGCTGCCTCTGCTTTACTTTCCACTCCGGTGCTGCGAGGCGCTCTGTGTCCAGCTCGATGCAACGAGAATCCATCCTGGAAGTCTCCGACCTCGGCGCCCTACCCCGAGGCCGTGCCATCATTAGCGGCTCGGGCATTCCCGCAGGATTGCTCGAACTCGTACACTTCTCTCAAAAGCCTTACGGCGAAGATGTGAAGCTCTCGCAGGAGTACTACGAGAAGGTAAAAAATAGTAGCTAACCAAGTGTCCGCCTTATTCACATGGAGTTTTACGATAGAAGAGGTTAACTTTAAGTACGGTTACCTATTGACAAAAATGGAATTGTGAACTAAAACGTATCTATGAACTCGGGGGAAAATTCGCCTAAGAGAACGATAAATTGGCACATAATACTCGTAATTTTAGGTCTAATAGTTGCACTCGTAGGTGTTTGGGTTGCCTACGCAGCGTGGCGCAATCCAGTATCCCCTCTACCCCCAGAAGCTAGCTTTACCGGCTCCCCCACTCACAGCGCCTCCACTCCAGCAGCCTCAAGCGATGCAGCTGCTTCGTCAAGCCTCGATCCCATAGTGGACCCGGGGAAATCTGACCCCGCCTCTCCGCAAAAGCAGAAAAAATATTTCCTGGCAGAATATCTGCCAACTAACTATGACGGGGGAAATCAATCTGGATCAGTAAGCATTGGCGGCAAAGAATATAACCGATCAGTTTTGCAAGAAATTCAAACAGATATGTCTATTGGGGAAGAAACAATAGCTGAATATATGATAGGAAAGAATTGTAATACTTTTACAGCAACTATTGGATTAAGTGACAGCAACTCCGATACTAGCTATCCTGTCTTGATGGTCATACGATCCGAAGATCGAGAAATCCTCAAAGAGAAAAAGCTTCGATACGGAGAAGAACAGAAAATATCTCTTGATGTAACCGGGGTTCTGCGCCTGTCGCTGGCATCAAGCACGCCAGCCGATCCCGGATATTATGGTGAAATGGCAGTCTGGGGTGACGCCACTGTCACATGCACAGGCCCTCTGGCCCTTCAGCCACGCGAAGAATAAATCTTCTCTGGTTCTCCGGATCAGCGTTCAAGCTCTTTTCCCCTAGGACCGCTGTTCGAATTCTTCCGGGGCCAGCTGCACTGACCACTGATCGGGCACGTCCTCGCGCACTGGCGGGTCATAATCCCAGAACGGACCATCCGGTGAAGTCAACTCCCCCATCAACGGGTAGAAGTAATCGCGCATATACGGGCTCTTCGAGTTTTAGCGTGGTGACCCCGAAAAAGAAGTAAGGCTCGCAGCCCCTCTGCGAAGATGGATGTTGACTAAGACAATTCATCTGCAGAGGGGAACTACGAGCCGTGTTCAAGGATACCGGGCCAATCGATGCTGCGTCGATTCTGTTGAACCTCACTGACTACCGCGTCATCGACGTGGTCCACGAAGCTGCCGGGCGGCAGGTCCTGATCGAACCTATCGCCACCGACGCGGCCTGCCCCTCGTGCGGGGTGCTGACCACCAGGATCCAGGCCAGGCCGGTGCACCGGGTCAAGGACGTGCCGGTCGGTGGCAACGATCTGCAGGTCTGGGTGCGCAAGAGGCGCATGGCCTGCCAGGAAGCGGCCTGTGCACGGCGCTCGTTCGTGCAGGCCACCGAGCAGTTGCCCTTCCGGGCCCGGATCACCACCAGGCTCTTGCAGAAGCTCGTTCACGAGATGAGCTGCGAGCTGCGCGCCGTATCCCGGGTGGCTGCGGCACATGGGGTGTCCTGGCCTACGGTGATGGCCCGGCTGAACTACATTGGCGAGCTGGTGGGCAACGTTGATCGCATGTTCATCCGCTTACCTGGGCATTGACGAGCACCGGTTTCGCAAGGTTCGCTACGCCAGAGGACGTAACGGCAAGGTCCTTCGGATCGAGCCGTGGTCCATCGTGTTCACGGACCTGGATACCGGCAAGATCCTGGATATCGTGGACGGACGCCGCGGTGCGGCGGTGAAGAAATGGTTGAAGGCCCGGCCACGGTACTGGCGCCAGCGTGTCCAGTTCGTGGCCATCGACATGTCATCCGAGTTCCGAAAGGCCGTGCGAGACACGGTGCCCAAGGCGAAGATCAGCGTGGATCATTTCCACGTGATCGCCCGGGCGAACCTGATGATCACCCATGTGCGCCGGCGCCGCACCCACGAAGTCTTCGAGCGCCGTGGCAGGGCCACTGACTCGGCGTACAAGTACCGGAAACTGTTGACCTGCAACCTGGAGAACCTGTCGATCACACAGGTCGAGCGGCTGAAGCTGATCCTTGATCGGATCCGGAGCTGGGGGTGATCTACGCGATCAAGGAGCATGTGCGGCAACTGTTGAAAGCCACTGATGTCCATGAGTTCCAGTCCCGGTGGGCGGTCCTGGAGAAGTCGGTGAAGGCCACGAAAATGGTTGAGGCAAAGTCGCTGTTCCGCACACTCACTGCCTGGCGCAGGGAACTGCTGGTCTTCGTGCGAACCCGCTTGACCAACGCCAGGAGTGAGGCGGCGAATCTGACGGCGAAGAATCTGAAACGCATCGGCCGAGGCTACCGGAATCATGGGCACTATCGGCTTCGGATATTGTTGTACACGGCGGGACTACGCCCGTGCTGAACATCCTGCACCACGCTGAAGTTTTAAGAGCCGTTTTAGCTGTTCCTGGGTACATGTCTGCGATACGCCGCATGGTCAGTCCCGGCAGGTAGGCAACAGCTATGCCCATGCGTTGGGCAACGGCAACGGCCAGTGCGCCGATGGTGGCTGGCTGGTCCACGACTACTAGAACCCGGCCCTTGAGAAATGAGTCCTTGGTAGACAGCGGTGAGTTTGGCTTCGTCGTTGGGCAGGGTCTTGTTCCAAATTTTGGTCCCGTCGCGGGTGACGGCACAGGCCCAGTGGTCGGTTTTCCCGACGTCGAGGCCGAGGAAAATGTCGATATCCGTGTTGATCATGACTAGCGCTCCCTTGAACTAGTGCCGGTTCAACGTCGACCAACCGCAGGTAACAAAGTCTTGCATCCACGTTATGACAGACGTCCACCATCTGGCGCCACGCCCCTAATCAGCAACCACCTCGCTGCCACCCAACCCCGGTGGCAACACCCCCCGGATCATTGGATAGACAGGGGAAAAACACCATGCCGGGATTGGTCGGCCGACAGTCCCTATGATCCTCTTTGTAGGAACTATCAAAAAGATAACGGGATAGATGATTGTTTCAAACCGAATACTTTTGAAATTTGGAAGATTAGAATTATAAAAAACTGATTTGGTTTCAAAACTGGCTAGTTCAATATTTCGAAAAAATTACGCTGATAATAATTTTTGAACGTCCGCAGATATCCTCTCTTAGTGGTACCCTCTAAAATAAACATCCTTCAGGCCGAAGCATCCAATTTCACCGGTTACCCCAAATACCACTCTCAGTGTGGCATGAACTAAGACTCGGAATTATTTACCGAAATCCGGTCCAGAGTAGAGTTGCATTGAATAAATGGTTTTAAAATTTCCATAAATACTCCACGGACTAGGCCTAAATCCTTGAAAGGCATATTGATTTCGGTTCAAGAAGCATCGATAAGCCCAATAGCCCGGGCATAGTTCCAAAGCTTCGTAAGCACGTAATTGGCAATTTCGGCTCTACTTGTTTTCCTTCGCCACATGACTTCCAACCTAATATCTTCAATTCCACTTCTCAATCGAAGATCGGAGATAAATTTTACGGGCCCGTCTAGCTTATGTTCCTTCTCGAAAGAATCTACTAGTTTCGAAGCAATAAGAGCCTCTCCAATTGCCTCATTAAGAAGTCCATCATTCTTGGAAGCAATTGTGGCTAACCCATCGAAAGCTTCTTTAGTGTTATCTCCGGTTTTTGGACCTCGTCGTCGCTGTCCCAAAGGCTGCCCCGACAGCATTAGACCCAGTTCGCTTGTCGTAACACGCCCTGCAGTTTTGGGATCCTTGGTGATTGAGCGGTTCTGTGCGCGAAGTAAGTTTTTCAGCTCAGGACTAGCATGCGTTCGAGCGATAGCTAACGCGGTATAAACGTCCATGTGTAGGATTTTTGCATCCAGAACTGTACCCAATATGCCAAGCTCATCGGGGTAGCTCTTCAATTGCTGAATAACATTGGCTTCGGTAGCCGTCATCAGTCGGTCTATATCGGCCTGCGAATAGCCTCCCCGAGTTAAAGCAGCTACGTCACCCTCAGAATCGTTTCCCGACAACACCAAAACCCAAAGTCGAATGCTCTCTTTTTTCTGAAGTTTTTTTACATAGGCCGAATTCCTGCGAAGCTCATTTCCGATAAGCATTAGGTATTTACCGATAGTTTTGGTCCCAGGATCATCTGCAAGTTCTCTTGCTCTAGAATCCGCAACTCCCAGAGCAGCTAGTGTCGCTCCTTCATTCAACGCAGCAATGGTATTTGACGCAATCTGCACAAATTCAGACTTTGGAGGTCCCGTGAACTCCACAATTGGATCATCAAGCCCAAATAGCGACTCCGCTCCTATTTGATTTCCTAAGGATTTGAGAATCTCCGAAATATCATCGCTATTGGTGGGCCATACTACCAATGATTTGGCACCCGCCTCAGTTCGAACAAAAGAATTAATCGCGTGCATCGTGGCTTCCAACTTTTGCTTGGAAACTAGACCTAACGCTTCTCGTCCCTCTAAGACTATAATTCGGAGCTCATCTGTAGATTCTAAGGCGAAGAGAAAATCACTTACGTCTTGTTCCGAGCCCACTCTCAAAGACTCAACACCAGATCGGAAAAGCCCTACCGTATTAAGAAATGTAGATTTCCCAGTGCCACTGTCGCCGCGTAACAATAACATAGCTCCTCGGCCTGTCATCATCATTTCACCGTATCGATCGTCTATGACTTCTAGCATTTCTTCAATAGGAAACACAAGAGATCGCAAGCTCCCAGTCCCAACGTCCTTAAGACGCTCAAAACGATCTGGTACTAGCAACTCCGTGTTCGTTACTGGTTCCTGCATTGTGTTGCTCTTCAAACCGTCCCCCATTTTCAGTGAATAACCTGAAGTCTATCGGACGGCACTATATGCTACGTAGCGCGAGACGTCTTACAACCCATAGGTTGTAAGACGTCTCATCGATACCCACCCCCGTGGTGAACAATCCTCGGAAAATCAGTGGACTGACATTCTCATAACTATGTGCCGCAACTAACGGCATAGAATCGGGCCTGCACCATTAGTTGCGGGACACTATTGAAGGGCCGATGCCCAAATAGGTCGGATACGCCAGCACATCTATCCATGTCCAACCCTCCGAACGCCTGATTCAGAGCCTCATCACCGCTGGCGTCCGACCCCATGACCTCTACATCGACCACGGCCAAACGGCCAGGACTGGCCAAGACACTTGACCCGCTACGTCCGTCACTGGTTAGCAGCGGTCAAAGCGTTCGTGGACCCCACCGATTTGCTGCCGTGGTATAGGAAATTCGGAAGTGAACGCGCTTTCTCCGGGTCTGCTTACACAATCAGCACCAACATGGAGCTGGGCTATTGTTGTAGACAACCTCATTGAGGGTGCGAGTGATGATCTGATCAGGTCCCGCCGTCCAACCGGATGGCGGGACCTTTTCAGTGCCCGCAGGTTCGTGCGCCGGCTGCGGGGGGAGCGCCTAGTCCCGGACGGTGATCCCAAAGTGCACGGCGAACAGTTCGGCCAGCGACTGCAGCTGGGCCGGGTTCACCACCGTGCCGCGCAGGCTCTCCAGCCCGATCAGGCTCTGCAGCTGGGCTCCTCGCAGATCCACGTGGCGCATTTTTGCCCCGGCACAGTGCATGGTGCCGACCTTGACGTTCTCAAAGGCCAGGCGCTCGATCCGGCACTGGCTCAAATCCAGCTCCTCGATCACGCAGTCCCGCAGCAGCACGTCGCGCAGCCGGGCCCGCTGCAGACTGAGCCAGGTGAACTTTGACCCGCTGATCACCACGTTGTCCAGCTGCGCCTCGGCCAGGTCGGCGCCCCCGAACCGGCAGGCGTCCAGGCGCACCTGCCGCATCCCAATCCGGTGGGCGTTCAGGGCGGGGATCTGCAGGTTCCCGGCCTCGGTCCGCAGCCAGTGGGCCGCCTGCAGGTTGGCCTCGGAGATGCCCAGCCGCTGCAGTTCGCACTCCTCGAACGTGCTGCCCGACAGGTCCAGCCCATTCAGGTCCAGGCCGCAGAACCGCACCCGCTCCTGCAGTCCGCGCTCGGCCAGGTCCGACGCCGTGCCTTCCCGCAGCACCGGCGGCAATGACCAGCCCCCGGTTTTTGGCGCAGCAACCGTGCGTGGAGCACCCATGACCATCCCTCTTCCCTCACCGTCCGGCAGGCCGCTCGGCCCGCCGTCCCTTCCACTGGGGAGGGTATCAAAACAGCGGCGCCGGGGCGGGGGGCTATTTGGCCAGGTACCCGCCGTCCACGGGCAGGGAGACGCCGGTGACGTAGGTGTTCTGCGCATTGGCGAAGTAGGCCACCGCCCCGGCCACGTCCTCGGGCAGGGCCACCCGGCCCAGCGGGATCGCCGCGGAGACCTCGCGTTCGGTGGCGGCCGCGTCCTCCTGCCCGGCCAGCCAGTCCTCGAACATCTGGGTGCGGGTCATGCCCGGGGCGACGGCGTTGACCCGGATGTTGTGTTCGGCCAGTTCCACGGCCGCGGCGCGGGTCAGGGCGAGCATGGCCCCCTTGCTGGCGCTGTACAGCCCCATGGTTGGCACCCCGATGCTGGCCAGCCGGGAGGTGATGTTGATGATCGCCCCTCCCCCGGCCTCCCGCATCACCCGGCCGGCGGCCTGCAGGCAGAAGATCGCGGCGAACGTGTTGATTTCGAAGGCCTCACGGATCTCATTCTCCGGGGTGTCCAGCATCCGGTTGATGTGGTCGATGGCGGCGTTGTTCACCAGCACGTCCAGCCGCCCGGCCCGGGAGACCACCTCATCGATCAGTCGCTGCGGCGCCCCCGGTGCGGTCAGTTCGGCCTGGATGAAGAAGACCGCCTCGCCCAGTTCGGCGGCCACCTTCTGCCCGCGTTCCGCGGAGCGTCCCGAGATCGCCACCCGCATCCCGTCGGCCACCAGCCGCCGGGCGATTTCCACCCCGATGCCGGAGGTTGCCCCGGTCACCAGTGCCACGCGCTGCGCTTCGCTCACGAAATCCAACTCCTTCTTGTTGCCGTGTTCTTCGTTCTGGGTATTGTCGGTGGGCTGCGCCCCGGGCGCTTAGCGGCGCCCGGCCCCGACCAGGGTTTCACCCTGTTCGATGCGTTCCTTGTCATCGCTGCCCGGGATCACGTTGCCGCGCAGCGACCGCCCGGCCGTCTCGCGGAAGGTGAGCACCGAGACCAGGCCGATCACGCCGGCCCCCACCAGGTACCAGCCCGGGACCAGGGAGCTGCCG
This sequence comes from Glutamicibacter sp. V16R2B1, assembly GCF_005774635.1. Taxonomy (NCBI): domain Bacteria; kingdom Bacillati; phylum Actinomycetota; class Actinomycetes; order Micrococcales; family Micrococcaceae; genus Glutamicibacter; species Glutamicibacter sp. V16R2B1. Next base: position 44,017 of record NZ_VATX01000013.1, on the reverse strand, counting down.
GTGAGTTCGATCAGCGCCTCGTTGGCCACCGCGGCGGTGCCGCCAAAGATGGCGGTGGAAAGGTTGTAGCCGATCGCGAAACCGGAGTAGCGCACCGCGGTGGGGAACAGGGCCGGCAGGGTGGAGGAGATCGTGGACAGCAGCACCACCAGCAGCAGGCCCAGCACGCCGATGCCGATGATCTGCCCCACCAGTCCCCCGGTCTGCATCAGCTGCACCGCCGGGACCGGCAGCAGCACGAACCCGGCGCTGGCGGTGATCAGCAGCGGCTTGCGTCCGATCCGGTCGCTGAGCGCCCCCAGCGGCACGATCAGCGCGATCATCAGCAGCTGGATGAACACCAGGGTCAGGTTGGACTCGGTGGCCCCGTGGCCCAGCGTGGCCGTGAGGTAGCTGGGCATGTAGGTGAGCACCAGGTAGAACGCCACGTTCACCAGCACGATGAACCCGAAGAGCTTGAACAGCTGGGCCGGGTAGTGCTTGAGCAGCATTCCCAGCACCTTGGTCGCCGATTCGACTTCCTCATGCTTGGCGGTGTCCTGGGTGAAGGTCTCCGGTTCCTCCAGGTGGCGTCGCATCCACAGCGCGATGCCGCCCAGCAGCAGGGTCAGTGCGAAGGGCAGGCGCCACCAGCCGGCCATCATCCCGTCGGTGCCCACGATCAAAGTCAGCACGGTGCACAGGATCGCGGCGCCGCTGAAGCCGGCCAGGGTGCCGAACTCCAGGAAGGAACCGTACTTGCCGCGCTTGTCGTCCGGGGCGTGTTCGCTCATGAACACCGCCGCCCCGGCGTACTCGCCGCCGGCGGAGAAGCCCTGGATCATGCGCAGCAGCACCAGCATCAGCGGGGCCAGGAAGCCGACCTGGTCAAAGGTGGGCAGCGCGGCGATGCAGGCGGTGGACACGCTGATCATCACGATGGTGAAGATCAGGATCTTGCGCCGCCCGATCCGGTCGCCCAGCGGCCCCAGCACGGTGCCGCCCAGCGGGCGCACGATGAAGGAGATCGCGAAGGTGGAGAAGGCCAGGATGCGCGGCAGCGCCCCGGCGTCCTCCCCAAAGGTGAAGAACAGCTCGGAGATGTAGACGATCAGGTATCCGTAGATGCCGTAGTCGAACCATTCGATCGCGTTGCCGATCGCCGACCCGGCCACCGACTTGCGGGCCAGTTTCTTCTCTTCGGCCGTGAAATCCGCTTCCCTGCGGAGCGCCGGCAGCTGTGCTGGGCTGGACATTGTCTTCTCCTTAGTCCCACTGATGGTGATGATGGCGCAGCGCGATGAGTGCGTAGGCCCGCGCCGCGGTGCACAAGTCCTGGATGGAAACGCTTTCGTTGGGCTGGTGGGCCTGGGTGTTGATTTCCCCGGGCCCCAGCACGAGGGTGGGCACCTGGTGGTGTTCGGCCAGGAACCCGCCCTCGCAGGAGGCGGTCCAGATCCCGGTCTCCGCGCTGGCCCCGGCATCCGCCAGCGCCTGGCAGACCCGGCGGGTGAAGGGGTGCCCGGGCTCGGTGAGGAACCCGGGCATCTGCATCTGGACTTCCCCGGTGATCTGGATCAGCTCCCGGTGGGGGATCGCACTGTCGGCGATGAACAGGCGCAGCCGGCGCAGCAGCTGCTCCAGGATTTGCTGCGGGTCCTCCCCGGGCAGCAGCCGGCGGTCCACACCCAGTTCGGCGGTGTCCGGCACGATCGAGGTGCCGTGCCCGGCGTGCAGGGTTCCCACATTCCAGGTCGCCGCCCCCAGCACCGGGTGGCCGGTGTCGGCCAGGCGGGCCGCGTCGGCGCGCAGCCAGCTGATCACCTCGGCCGCGGCCTGGATGGCGCTGGCCCCGTCGCTGGGCCGGCCGGCGTGGGCGCTGGCCCCGGTGATCCGCAGCCGCAGGTTGGCCGCTCCCCGGCAGCCGATGATCCCCACCAGGTCGGTGGGTTCGGCGACCACGCAGCCGGTGTAGCCGCCGGCCGGTGCGGTGGCCACATAGTGCCCGACCCCCAGCGCGTCGGCCTCCTCGTCCACCGTGCACACCAGGGTCAGCGGGATCTGCGGGGCGACCGCATTCACGGCGGCCATGGCGACGACTACTGCCGCCAGCCCGCCCTTCATGTCGCTCGCACCCCTGCCGGTGAGCCGGTCCCCGTCCACCCGTGGGGTGAACGGGTCTCCGTGCCATCCCGCTCCCGCCGGGACCACGTCACTGTGGCCCAAAAAGAGCAGGCCCCCGCCGGTGGCGTCCCCGCCCAGGTGGGCGACGAGGTTCGGGCGTTGTGGGGCCACCGCGTCAAGGCTCACGCGGGCGCCCAGCCGCTCCAGGGCCGCTGCCAGCACCGCCACGGTGCCCTGCTCGGTACCGCCGGGGTTCTCTCCTCCGGCGGCGATCAGCTCACCGGCCAATTCGACGATCCGCTGCCGCTCGATCCGCTGCAGGGCCGCCCGTTCGTGGTGCTGCACGTCAAAGGCCTGTATGCTCACGGCTGCTCCCCGCCGGCCATCTCCTCCAGGGCCGCGTGCAGCCGGGCCACGCCCTGGCCGATGCGTTCGGGGGTGGAGGTGGCAAAGCACAGGCGCAGCGCGTCGCTGAACGCCCCCGCATCGGAGAATGCCGGACCGGGAATATACGCCACCCCGTGGCGCAGCGCGACCTCGAACAATGCCTCCGTGTCGATGCCCGCGTAGCGTCCGCGCAGGGTCAGCCACAGGAAGAACCCGCCCTGCGGGTCGGTGGCGATGACCTGCTCGCCGAAGGCATCGGCCAGGGCGGTGCGCATCGCCTGCTTGCGCTCCCGGTACACGCTGCGCAGGGTGTCCAGGTGCGCATCCAGCCGGCCGTCGGCCAGGTAGTCCGCCACCAGCTGCTGCATGGGCGCGTTGGTGCAGGTGTCCATGGACTGCTTGGCGCTGATCGCCAGGGCGCGCAGCGCCGGATCCAGCTCCATCCACCCCACCCGCAGCCCCGGGGCCAGCACCTTGGAGAAGGTGCGCACCGAGATCAGCCGGGGGTTGTCCGGGCTCAGCTGGGCGAAGCCGGGGACCTGCTGGCCCTCGAAGCGCAGCGCCCCGTACGGGTCATCGTCGATGATGAACGCCTCCCACTGTGCGGCCAGCTCCAGCAGGCGCAGCCGGCGGGCCTCGCTCAGGGTGCGCCCGGAGGGGTTCTGGAAGTTCGGGATCACGTAGATCGCCTTGGGCGTCTTGCCGGTGGCGGCCACCAGCTCGGGAAGCCGCTCCACCACCAGGCCCTGGTCATCCACCGGGGCCTCCAGGACCTGGCCCTGGTAGCTGAGCACGGTGGAGATCCCGTTGGTGTAGGTCGGCGATTCGACAATCACCAGATCCCCCGGATCCACCAGCAGCTTGAACGCGATGTCCAGGCCCTGCATGCCCCCGGTGGTCACCAGCACCCGGGCCGGATCCACCGGCTGCCCCAGGCGCTGGTGGTAGGCCACAATCTGATCGATCAGCTGCGGGTTGCCCTCGGTGGCCGCATAGTCGTAGCGTCCCTCGGCCGGCCTGGTGTACAGCCCGGCCAGCTCGGCCTCCGGGATCAGCTCGGCATTCGGCGCCCCCATGGCGAAACGCACGATGTCGTGGGTCTGGCTGGCCAGCAGGGAGGTGGAGGAGTCAATGACCGATCCCTTGAGTTGGCTGGCCCGCGAGGCCAGTCGCGTAGGTACGGCGGTCAGCAGCGATTCGGTGGCCATGAGTGGTGTTCCTAACGTTGATGGTTGTCAGTTCGCGCGGCACGTCCGCGAGGAATTCAATGCCGGTGGCGCTCACCCGCACCGGCTCGGAAACTTCGAAGCCCGACCCGTCCAGCCACATGCCGGCGATCAGGTGGAAGGTCATGTTCTCCTGCAGCTCGGTGGTGTCCCCCACCCGGAAGCTGACGGTGCGCTCACCCCAGTCCGGCGGGTAGCCGATGCCGATGGAGTAGCCCAGCCGGGATTCCTTCTCATACCCGGCCGCCCGGATCACCCTGGTGAAGGCGGCGGTGACCTCCTCCGGGGTAGCCCCGGGCTTCACCTGGTCAAAGGCGGCCTCGATGCCGGCAATGGTGGCGGAGGCGACCCGCTGCAGCGCCGCGGCGGGCCGGCCGAGCACCGCGGTGCGCGCCATCGGCGCGTGGTAGCGCCGGTGCACCCCGGCCAGTTCAATAGAGATCGGCGAATCCACCGGCAGCGGCGCTTCGGTCCAGGTTAAGTGCGGGGTGTCCGCCCCCTTGCCGGTGGGCAGCATCGGCACGATCGAGGGGTAGTCCCCGGGGGTGCCGGGCACCCCGCGGGCCTGGGCCGCCATGACCTCGGCGGCAACTTCGTTCTGCGGGCGGTGCGGGGCCAGGGCCTGCAGTGCGGTGCGCATCGCCTGGGAGCAGACCCGGCCGGCGGCGCGCATCAATTCGACTTCAAAGGGCGACTTGACCAGGCGGACCCAGTTGACCAGCTCACGGGACTCCTGCAGCTGCCATTCGGGCAGGGTCGCGGACAGGGCCATGAACATCCGGATGGAGAAGAAATGCGAATCGCCCTCGTAGCCCACGCGCAGCGCCCGGCCGTAGCCGGCATCCCGCAGGTGCCTGGCCACCCAGTCGCCGGGGTGGATCGCCGGGCGATGCACAATCTGCTCCGGGTAGCCGATGACCCGCTCGGCGCGGATGCCGATCGCGGTGCGGTGCGCCCCGTGGGCGTCCATGTGGCGCATGTACATCAGCGGCTCGCCTTCGCAGGGCAGCACCAGGATCTGCGCGGTGTAGAAGGACCAGGCGTTGTAGCCGGTCAGGTAGTACAGGTTGGCGGGATCGGTGACCAGCAGGACGTCCAGTCCCTGCTGGGCCATGCGCCGGCGGACGCGCTGTTGGCGAGCTGCGTACTCGCTGCATTCCAGGTCACGGTGACCTTCCGGGGTGAACACCATTGTCGTTGTCTTTGTCCTATCACTTCCACGGATTCACGAACTTTGTGATCTACACCATAGTTCCGCGCTTCCATCAGATAAAGTGGGTGCATCTTGTTTGTTCCGTTAAGCAGAACTTATGGGTGGGAACATCCGCCGACGACCGATGCCAGGAGGTCCAAATGCTTGATTTCAAGCGGCTGACGCTGCTGCGCGAACTGCAATTGCGCGGCAGCATCGCGGCCACCGCCCGGGTGCTGGGCATCAGCGCCTCGGCCGTCTCCCAACAGCTGGCCAAGCTGGAGGCGGAGGCCGGGCTGCCGCTGCTGGAGCAGGTGGGGCGCAACACCCGCCTCACCCCGGCCGGACGCCAGCTGGTCTCCCGGGTCGATGAGGCGGTCACCGTACTGGAGGGGGCGACCGCAGAACTTGAGGCCCGGCGCAGCCGGGTCCAGGGCGTCATCCGCTTTGCCGCCTTCAGCACCTTCGCCCGGACCTTCCTGCCCGAGACGCTGCGGCGGATGAACCGGGTGCACCCGGATGTGGTCATTGAATTCACCCAGCTCGAACCGCACGAGGCGTTGGACGCGGTCGCCAGCCGACGGGCCGACGTGGCCATGGTGGACGAGTTCACCCACATTCCCCGGCGCGCCGACGCCGGGTTTGTGCGCACCGCCATCACCCGGGACCGGATGGAGATCCACCTGCCCCACCCGGTCGCCTCCGTGGCCGAACTGGCCGAACTGCCCTGGGCCTTTGAACCTCGCGGCACCGACGCCTACGCCTGGTCCCACCGCTTCTGCCGTGACCTGGGCTTTGAACCGAAGGTGCTCTTCGATTCCCCGGATCCGCGCCTGCACTACGAACTGGTCGCCGCCGGGGTGGCGGCCGCCTTCCTGCCGCGCATGGTGTTTCACGGGCTGGACACCGCCACCGGGTCGGTGGTGCGCTGGGAGCCGGAGGAGGGCAGGCAGCGCGAGGCCATGTTCCGGGACATCTACGCGGTAGGCCGGCGCGGCAGCCACCTGCGCCCGGCCACCAAGAGCTTTTTGCAGATCCTGCGCGAAGTCGCTTCCTGAGAGGAGAACGATGCTTGACATCCATCGCCTGCGCCTGCTGCGCGAGGTCCGGCTGCACGGCAGCATGAGCGCAGCAGCGCGCAGCATGTCCTACAGCCATTCGGCCATCTCCCAGCAGCTGGCGCTGCTGGAGCGTGAAACCGGGGTGCAGCTGCTGGAACGGGTGGGGCGCAACGTGCGCCTGACCGCCGCCGGCCTGGAACTGGTGCACAACACCGAGGCGATCCTCGCCGCGCTGGAAAAGGCCGAAGCGGACCTGGCCACGTCCCACGAACGGGCCCGGGGCAGCATCACGGTCGCGGCCTTCGCCAGCATCAGCCGGACCGTGCTGCCCACCGCACTGGCCGACCTGGCCCGCGAGCACCCGGCACTGCAGGTGAACATCCACCGCTACGAACCGGAGGAAGCCATGCTGAAGCTGGCCTCCCGCCAGGTTGACGCGGTGCTCACCGATTCGTTCCCGGGCGCGGCCCCCGACGGCTCCACCAGCCTGCACACCACGATCCTGGCCCAGGACCCGGTGCGCGGCTACCTTCCGGTGGGGGTGCAGTTGGATGATGCGCAGGCCGTACGCCAGGTGCCCTGGGTCATGGAACCGGCCGGGTCCGCCGCCTCGCAATGGGCGCTTCGGGTGTGCCGCGAACGCGGCTTCGAACCGCGGATCGCCCACCTGTCCTCCGATGTGCTCTTCCACCTGCGCCTGGTGGAGCACGGACTGGCCGCGGCCTTCCTGCCGGACATGGTGATGCAGGAGGCCTCCAGCGCCCTGACGCCCAGCAGTTGGCTGCCGGCCGACCAGCGGCGCACCATCCTGTTCGTCACCCGCAAGGGCGCGGAATCCAATCCGGCCCTCGGCGCGGTGCGCGAGGCGGTGGCCCGGGCGTTCCGCCAGCCGGACGGGCGGAACACCACGCACCCCAGCGCTTCCTAGGTACTGCCTGCTCCGCGCAGACACCTGCACCGTGCTTCTTGACTAGGGCTTGTGATGCACCAGGTAGACCAGCATGGCGATGCACTTGTGGACCACGACCAGGCCGAAAATCCCCGCCACGACGTAGCAGCCGGCGGAGACCATGCCCACAATGGCCAAAGCTTGAAGATTCGGCTCTTCACCGTTGGTAAGAAAACTTAGTCCCACTAAATGCACGGCGATGGCCACTACGACCAACACCATCGCGAACCAGAAGTACATGAGCGTGTCGTACCCGGGTTTGCGCTTCACGGACAAAGGAGCCTCCAGAACTGTTGCTTGTCGATACTGTTGCCTCCCATGCTAGTTCCAACGCAGGGGTCCGGCTGCTGGCCAGCGTGTGTCCAGCAATGTCGGGTGATTGCAGAACCATAACGTTTACGAGAATCTGTATCGGCACTCTGGGCCTGCATGTTTGATTGGTCTTCTGACCCGCCGGGATACGCCCTCGCGGGTCCCGAGTGAGAGCGATGGATGCTTTGAACCTGGATGAGCTTCCCGATGACATCGTCGAGGCAATAGAACCTGGCTCCGTTCCATTTGACGGAACGCAGAACCCCTTCTTCCAGGACTCCGGTTTCATGGACTCGGTATCCGGCGCGATGCCGGTCTACGTGGGCCTCTTCTTGATGGCGTTCTTGGCGATGGTGGGCTTCATCGTCTGGATCTGGGTTCGCAACTACCGGGCCAGCAAGGCCGCCCGCTACGATTTTTTACCCTGCAAACCGATGTCGCTACCCGGGTGGCCAGCTCCCAGGTTCTGGCCTCGGCCAAGCCCCTGGAGCAGCGGTTGGCGGAACTGGAGGACCTGTATTCCCGCGGAATTATTTCCCGGGATGAATACACCCAAGCTAGGGTGCAGATCCTAACGGAATAACGATGCTCCACGAGAATCGCCCTGAGACCATCTGCGAGCACCGTCCCAGGAGCCGGCCTTGAGCGACACCCATTTCCTGCTCGAGACCCCCGAACAATCCCGGATCTTCCTCGCTGCCGGAAGCACCGCGGACTTCCTGCTCACCGGGGGTTTGCGAATGCCGGCCGGGAACCGCACTGGCACCTGCGCTGGTGCCTGGAGCGGATGCAGCCCGAGGAGTTCATGGAGGCCGCACTGGCGATCCCGGCCAAGTAGAGCACCAGTGAGGCCTTGCCCTTCTTGTCCCTGCCCAACGCGCGCTGCATGCGGGAGTCCGGGCCTTCGGAGCGGGCGATGGTGCGTTGCAGCAGCACGAAGGCCAGGGCCGCGAGCAGCAGGACGGCACTGTAGGACATCACCGGTTCCCGCGCAAAGCCGGTGTAGTCCATCCATGCGGTGGCCAGCGGCAGCAGGGAGAGCCAAAACAGCAGGTGCAGGTTGGCCCACAACACCCCGCCGGTCACCCGGCTGGTCAGCTGGAACACGTGATGGTGGTTGTTCCAGTAGATGCCCACGTACGTAAAGCTCAGGGCATAGGTGAGCAGAGCGGTGCCCACGGCATTCCACAATTCGGTGAACCCCGTGCCCTTGGGCACGGGCAGCGCCAGCAGCATGACGGTGATGATGATCGCCAGCACCCCGTCGCTAAACGCCTCCAGACGCCCGGTCTTCACTGTTCCGGCCCGTTCACCGAGAGCGCTGGAGCACCCTTGTGCCCACCGCTGTGATTCACTGCCCTGCTGTGCATCCGTGTCCCCTTCGCGTTTCCGCCCTGCCGGCGTTCTTCGATTATTGTGCACCGCCATCAGTGCGGCGGCCGGCCGCCACCCCGCCGGCATTCCCGCCCAACACATGATGTGTAAGCAGGGCTAACAGGAATCTGTTGTTTTTATTCGCTTTTCTTTACGCATCGCTGTTCCTAGATTGGAAGCACGGCCCCCGCGCTGCACTGCGGACTCGGGCGCGCATCCCAGTTCTTCTCGAAAGGAGCGATCCGGCATGACCATCAACGACGTGGCTCATTCGGCGCCTGCCACCCCCTCCCTCATCGACGGCCCGGCCCTGTGGCCGGCGCAAGCGCATACGCCCAGCGTGCTGGGCCGACAGCTGGTCGTTGAACGCGGCGAGGGCTGCTGGCTCTACACCACCGACGGCCGGAAGCTTTTTGACGGCACCGCCGGGCTGTGGCATGCGAACGTCGGTCACGGCCACCCGGAACTGGCTCAGGCCGCCTACGAGCAGATGCTGCAGCTGGAGACCTACCACATCTTCGCGCGCTACTCGAATGACAAGGCGCTGCAGCTGGGTGAAAAGCTGGCCGCGATCAGCCCGATCGAACGTGCCAAGGTCATCCTGAACTCCGGCGGTTCCGACGCCATCGATGTGGCCTGCAAGCTGGCCCGCCGCCACTGGCAGCGCGAGGGACGCACCTCCAAGAAGGTGATCCTCTCCCGCGAGTTCGCCTATCACGGCCTGCACGCCTATGGCACCTCGATCGCCGGACTGGAGTTCAACCGCGAGGGCTACGGCAGTGAATCGCTGGTCCCGGAAACCGCGCGGATCTCCTTCAACGACCCGGCTCAGGTTGAGGAAGTCATCCAGCGCATCGGGGCGGAGAACATCGCCGCCCTGGTGACCGAGGCGGTACAGGGCACCGGTGGGGTCAATCCCCCGACCCCCGGCTACCTGGAAACCATTGCCCGGCTCTGCCGGGAGAACGACATCCTGCTGATCCTTGATGAGGTCATCACCGGCTTCGGACGCATGGGCACCATGTTCGCCGCCGAATACTACGGCCTGGAGCCGGACATGATCACCTTCGCCAAGGGCGTGACCAGCGGCTACGCCCCGCTGGGCGGGGTCATGGTGGCCCCCCGATTATGGGAGCCGTTCTACGTTGACGCCCCTGACACCCCGATCTTCCGCCACGGCGCCACCTACGCCGGGCACGCCACCGCCTGCGCGGTCGCGCTGAAGCACCTGGAGATCCTGGAGCGCGAACAGCTGGTGCCGCGCGTGGCCGAGCTGGAGTCAGTGCTGCGCCAGGCGCTGGAGGACCTGGCCGCCCGCGTGGAAGCGGTCACCGAAGTGCGCAGCGCCGGACTGCTTGGCGGGGTCACCCTGGACGCCTCGCTCAGCGCCGAACAGGTTTGTGATGACCTGGTGGAGCTGGGCTTCATCGGCCGCCCGCTGCGCGGAAACACGATCCAGATCAGCCCGCCGTTCATCATCACCGATGCCGAACTGCACTCACTGATCGACGCCATCGGCCAGGCCGTCACCGGACGGAGCGGCAAATGAGCGAAACCACGGAACTGGCCGCCACCGGCACCGAACGCAGCGCCCAGGCCCTGGTCCCGGCCGACGCCGGGCGGGTGGCCCTGGCCGATGCGGTCATCGAATCCCTGGAACTGGGTGCCGCGGGCATCACGGTGCACGACCCGGCCACCGCCGAGCCGATCGCCGCGGTCCCCGACCGCAGCGTGGATGAGGCGCTGGAGGCGGTGGCCCGCGCCGATGCCGCCGGCGCCGAATGGGCGGCGCGCAGCGCCCGCCAGCGCGCCGAGGTGCTGCACGCCTGGCATGCGCTGCTGGTGGAGAACACCGAGCAGATCGCGCACCTGATCAGCCGGGAGATGGGCAAGACCCTCACCGAGGCCCGCGGGGAGGTGAAGTACGGGGCCGACTTCGTGCGCTGGTATGCCGAGGAGGCGGTCCGCCCGGCCGGCGGCTACCGCCCGACCCCCGATGGCGGGGCGGACCTGCTCACCCGCAGGGCGCCGGTGGGCCTGGCGGTGCTGATCACCCCGTGGAACTTCCCGCTGGCGATGGCCACCCGCAAGATCGCCCCGGCGCTGGCCGCAGGCTGCCCGGTGGTCGTCAAACCCGCTACCGCGACGCCGCTGACCACCTACTATGCGGTGCAGCTGGCGCGGCGCGCCGGGGTGCCCGAGGGGCTGATCGAGGTGATCACCACCGCCGACTCCGCCGCCTTCAGCCAGGCGGTGCTCGCCGATCCGCGGGTGCGCAAGGTCTCCTTCACCGGCTCCACCCCGGTGGGACGCACCCTGCTGGAGCTCGCGGCACGCAACGTGCTGCGCAGCTCCATGGAGCTGGGCGGCAACGCGCCGCTGCTGGTCTTTGACGACGCGGACCTGGAGCGGGCGATCGAGGGGACGCTGGCCGCGAAGCTGCGCAACGGCGGACAGTCATGCATTGGGGCCAACCGCATCTACGTGCAGTCCGGGATCGCCGAGGAGTTCACCGCCGAACTCACCCGCCGCTTTGATGAGGTCACCGTCGGTGCGGGACTGGGCGCCGCAGTGCAGCTGGGGGCCATGATCGATGAGCGCGCGGTGCGGCAGATGCATGAGTTCACCCGCGACGCGGTGCAGCGCGGGGCGCAGCTGCGCACCGGCGGCCACGGCTATGCGGGGCCCGGCTCCTTCTTCGCGCCCACCGTGCTGGACGCCGTGGACCGGGACAGCGCGGTGGCGCGTCAGGAGATCTTCGGCCCGATTGCCGCGATCCAGCGTTTTGAGACCGAACAGCAGGCCCTCACCCTGGCCAATGACACCGAGTACGGACTGGCCGGGTACGTGTTCAGCCAGGATCTGGACCGGGCGCTGAATGTCGCGGACCGGCTGCAGACCGGGATAGTGGGCATCAACCAGGGGGTGCCCTCCAACGCCGCGGCCCCCTTCGGCGGGGTGAAGCATTCGGGCCTGGGCCGCGAGGGCGGGGCCGAGGGGCTGGAGGAGTACCAGTCCGTGCGCTTCTACAACATCGCCCGGCGCGACACCTAAACCCCGGCCCACGACGGCGCCGGTTTCGGCCAACCCCTGGCCGGAACCGGCGCCGCGTCGCGTCCGCACGAACCCCGGTTCCGCGGCTGGGCGAAACCCCCAGTCAGCGTGCCGAACGCCACGTCCGATCCGCAAGAAAGCGCAGTAGGATGATAAATAAATTCGGATCCCGGATAACTACCCGGCGCCGGCTTTCCGGACCCGGGCTACAACGGTGTGGGCAGGAGGCGGGCGTATGGGCGAAGAACGGCACAGCAGTGGTACGACAAGCGCGGCCGTGCGCACCGAAGTCCATCCGGCGTTCCACCGTTTCCAGCGGATCCACGGCTCAGGCCCCCGGCTGCTGTTCATCACCGCGGCGCCGGGCACCGGGCGCAGGCTGTTCGCCAGGTCCTGGCTGGATGGTGCACCCGGAGAGATCCACGACCTGTCCGACGGAAGCCCGGAAACCAGTTCCGGGATCTTTGACCAACTGCAGCAGCTGACCGAACGGCTGGACGCCGACCCCCAGCTACGTCTGGCGGTGCTCCTGCCGGTGGGGCGCTCCACCTGGCTGCTGGCCGCCCGCTACCACTGCAGCGTGGCCCGGCACCGGGACCTGCTGCTCAGCGCGGCCGAGCTGGCCCAGGCACTGGATTGCGAGGCGCATCTGGCCGAGGCGATCCGCGACCAAACCGGCGGCTGGCTGGGTGCCTGCCGGGCGCTGGCGGGCCAGCCGGAATCCCGGGCGGCGGCCTACCAGCTGATCAACGCCGCCCTGCTGCGCTGGCTGCGCCACCACCCGTACGCGGTCGGTCTGCGCCAGGCCGCGTTCCTTCCCGAAATCGAGGAATCGGTGCTGGAGGTCTTTTTCACCAATATTGCCCAGGGTGACGTCGGCCTGGAGGACCTGGTGGACAGCGGGCTGGTGCAGGGCGAGGGCCAGGGCGGCTGGATGATGCCCTCCCTGATTCGCCGGGCCCTGATGGAGCAGCAGCGGTTGATGTCCCCCGCCGCGGCAACGAGCCTGGAGCGGGCCGGGCTGGAGGCGGTGGCGGTGGCCCAGTCCGTGCAGAAGGCCGCCGAAACCGCCCTGCGCAACCGGCGCTGGGGCGCCCTGTCCGCCCTGTTGATGGACCGCTGGGTGGATTTGTTCGTCAGCAACCCCGCAGCGCTGCGCTCCATGCTGTCCAAGATGCCCGGGGTGCTCACCGACCAGGCCCACTACCTGTGGGTGGGGGCGCGGATCGTAGCGGCGGTGGGCACCGATCGGATGGTGCTGCCCTTCCCCACCGTGGCTCCGGACCCCGAACGCGACCAGAGCGCCCAGCGCCTGCAGATGCAAACCGCCCGACTCTACCAGCGGCCCACCGCCAGGGCGTTGTCCGTTGGCACCCTGCAGATCACCTACCTGCGTCTGACCGGCATGTACCAGCATTCGGCCGAGGCGGCACTGCGGCTGCGCAGCGCGATCCGGGCCGCCTTCAACGCCCGGCGCACCAGCCGCAAACTCATTTCCATCAGCGAACTGCATGCCGGCATTTCCCTGCAGCTCCAGGGCCTGGACGTGGAGGCCAAGTGGGCCTACCAGGCCGCGTTGAACGCTGGCCTGGAATCCGGCAAGGCCTTCCACATCTGTGACGCCAGCGGACGGCTGGCCCTGCTGTGTGCGATGCAGGGCGATTTCGCGGCCGCCGGGCACTGGGCGTCCTTGCACGCGGAGCAGCTGCAGCAGGTGGGTTGGGGCAAACCGATGGTGGCCCGCGGTGTCATCCTGGCTCGGGCCTGGCAGGCCATGCTGGAAGTGGATCTTCCGGAGCTTCGGTCCCAGTTGCGCCAGCTGCCCGATGAGCCGGACAGCGACGAGTTTTGGGCGGTGCACGCGCTGCTGCTAAGTTTCCACCTGGTGTTCACCCAGCAAACTGGCGGCGCAGCAAGCCTGCTGGAGCGGTTGAACGCCGAACGGGTCCACGCCCGCGCCCTGCTGAGCCGGGAACTGTTGGCGGTGGCGTCCCAGCTGGTTGCCCTGGCCCGCTCCTCCGGCTGCGGCGCCGGTTCGCCCCGTGCGAAGGCGGCCGCCGAATTCCGGGCGCTGGGCTGCCTGCGTGCCAACCGGCCCGATGAGGCGCTGGCACTTTTGGAGCTGGCGGCGGACAAGCCCCCGTCCCAGCAGTGGCCTCAGCTGGCCGGCCTGCTGGAACTGGCGGCCCGCAACCCGGAAGAACCGGGTGCCGAGGACCTGGAACGGGTCAGGCAGCTGAGCGCCGAGGGTGCTGCGCTGCTGCCGTTGGCGCTGCTGGCCACCGCCCCGGGGTGGGGCGCAATCCCCCGGCTGTTGTCCCTGGACGAGGCCCAAGCACGCCGGCTGGAGCTCATTGGCCGCACCCTGCCCGCGCTCCAGCCCCGCCCGGTGCTGACCGAACGCGAACTGGAGCTGCTGCAGCTGCTGCGCACGGGGTTGTCCCGGCGGCAGATGGCCGAGGTGACGTTCCGTTCCCCCAACACCATCAAGACCCAGTTGCGCGGCCTGTACAAAAAGCTGGGGGCCACCGATGCCGCCGCAGCCTTGGACCGGGCGCGCAAGGCCGGGCTGTAGCCGGGATCACGGGGCGTCCCTCGCCGACAAGTTATCCACAGAACTGTGGACAATGTGGGCCTTTTTGACTCCGGGCGTTGTTAAACCCACGGCGATTGATGCCCGTAATCCCGGTCTTCCCGGACCCGTCTGCTTCGCTGATTTCCGCGGGATCTCGCGCTTTTGCGCCAAGCGCACCAAAGTTCTGCACATCTCCTCCCGGTGTTGTGCACAGAGTTATACCCATTTTCCACAGGAGCTGTGGATAATGACATGTTTTTCACAGGGCGGACCGTCTGCCGCTAGGATTCCCTTGGCGTCGCCACGCCTTTCCCGCCTTCGGACCCGATCGGAGACCCCATGTCAACGCTGGCCGAGCTCACCCCGCTGCAACGCCAATCGGTGTGGCGAACCCTGCGCTCCCCACGCCTGCTGAAGACCGAGCTGCTGGCCGGGCTGGTGGTCTCCCTGGCGCTGATTCCGGAGGTAATCGCCTTCTCGATCATTGCCGGGGTGGATCCGCGCATCGGCATCTTTGCCTCCTTCACCATGTCCGTGGTCATTGCGTTCACCGGTGGACGCCCGGCCATGATTTCGGCGGCCGCCGGAGCCGTCGCCCTGGTGGTCGCACCGCTGGTGCGCAGCCATGGGGTGGAGTACCTGTTTGCCACGGTGATCCTGGCCGGGGTGATCCAGGTGCTGTTGGCCGTGGCAGGGGTGGCGAAACTGATGCGCTTCATTCCCCGTCAGGTGATGGTCGGCTTCGTCAACGCGCTGGCCATCCTGATCTTCCTCTCCCAGATGCCGGAACTGCAGGCCGTGCCGTGGGCCGTCTACCCGCTGGTGGCGTTGGGACTGGCGGTGGTCTACTTCTTCCCCAAGCTCACCTCCGCCATCCCGGCCCCGCTGGTGGCAATCGTGCTGCTGACCGCGATCACCGTCCTCGCCAGGATCACCGTGCCCACGGTGGGCGACAAGGGCGAGCTGCCCGAGTCGCTGCCGTTCTTCCTCATCCCCGACGTGCCGCTGAACCTGCAGACGCTCAAGATCATCTTCCCCTACGCCCTGGCGGTGGCGTTTGTGGGGCTGCTTGAATCCCTGCTGACCGCAAAGCTGGTGGATGACATCACCGACACCCCCTCGAACAAGACCCGCGAATCCTGGGGACAGGGCACCGCGAACATCGTGACAGGGTTCTTCGGCGGGATCTGCGGCTGCGCGATGATCGGGCAGACCATGATCGGGGTGAAGGCCTCCGGGGGCCGTACCCGGATCTCGACCATGTTCGCCGGGGTGTTCATGCTGCTGCTCACCGTCCTGTTCGGGGACGTGGTGGCCCAGATCCCGATGGCGGCACTGGTGGCGGTGATGATCTTCGTGTCCCTGACCACGTTCAACTGGCACAGCATCCGTCCGGCCACGCTCAAGGCGATGCCCAAGAGCGAGACCGCGGTGATGCTGGTGACCGTGGCGTTCACGGTGGCGACCAACAACCTGGCCATTGGCGTGGGGCTGGGAGTGCTCACCGCGATGGTGCTTTTCGCCAACCGGGTCGCCCACTTCGTCACCGTCAAGCGCAGCGTCACCGGGGACACCGAGGGACAGGTGGCGATCTACACGGTGGACGGCGAGCTGTTCTTCGCCTCCTCCAATGACCTGTACACCCAGTTCAACTACGCCCAGGATCCCGGACGCATCATCATCGACATGTCAGGATCCCACCTGTGGGACGCCTCGACCATCGCGGCCCTGGACTCGGTGACGGACAAGTATGAAAGCTACGGAAAGCAGGTTCAGGTGCACGGCCTCAACGAGGCCAGCCGGGCCATGCGCGAGCGGCTGCGCGGCAAGCTGCGGGACTAGGACCTCGGCCCGCAGCCGCGCACGGCGAGCCTACAGGTCCAAGGTGTCGGCCGCGTCCTGGCGCAGCTGGTTCTTGCGGATCTTGCCGGTAACGGTGGTGGGGAACTCCTCCAGCACCATCAGGTGCTCGGGCACCTTGTAGTGGGCGAGCCTGCCGCGGGCGAACTCGCGTACGGCACCCAGGTCCAGCGGGGCGCGGCCGGCCTTCATCCGCACGCAGGCGCACACCACCTCCCCGTATTTTTCATCGGGCACCCCAATCACCGAGACGTCCTCGATGTCCGGGTGGCGGAAGTAGAAGTCCTCGATTTCCCGGGGGTAGATGTTCTCCCCGCCGCGAATGATCATGTCCTTGATACGCCCAACGATGGTGCAGTAGCCGTCCTCGCGCATCACCGCCAGGTCCCCGGTGTGCATCCAGCCGTCCTCGTCGATGGCCTCGCGGGTCTTTTCCTCATCGTTCCAGTACCCGAGCATGACCGAGTAGCCGCGGGTGCAGTACTCCCCGGGCTCACCGCGCTGCACGGTCTGCCCGGTGGCCGGGTCGATGATCTTGATTTCCAGGTGCGGGTGCACGCGGCCGATGGTGGCGGTGCGCCGCTCCACATCGTCATCGTCGCGCGTTTGGCAGGAGACCGGGCTGGTTTCGGTCATCCCATAGGCGATGGAGATCCCCTCCATGTGCATGTCCTGGATGCTGCGGCGCATGACCTCCACCGGGCAGACCGAACCGGCCATGATCCCGGTGCGCAGGGTGCCCAGGTCGTAGTCGCCAAAGCTGGGGTGGTTCTGCATGGCGATGAACATGGTGGGCACCCCGTAGACTCCGGTGCACCGCTCCTGCGCGATGGCGCGCAGGGTGGCTTCGGGTTCGAAGCTGGGGGCGGGGATGACCATGGTGGTGCCATGCGTGGTGCACCCCAGGTTGCCCATCACCATTCCGAAGCAGTGGTAGAAGGGAACCGGGATGCATAGCCGGTCCTCGGGGCCGAGGCGGATCATCTCGGTGACGAAGTACCCGTTGTTCAGGATGTTGCGGTGGCTGAGGGTCGCGCCCTTGGGGTAGCCGGTGGTGCCCGAGGTGTACTGGATGTTGATCGGCTCCTCCGGGGTGGTGCCGGCCAGATGGCGGTCCACCTCGGCCTGCGGGATCTGTCCGCCCGCCTCCAGCAGTTGCGCCCAGTCATCGGTATCCAGGTAGATCACCCGCTCCAGGTCGGACGTGTCCACCATGGATCGCTCGATCATCTCCCGGTAGTTGCTGCTCTTGAACTCGGAGACCGCCACGAGCATGCGCATCCCGCTGTGGTTCACCGCGTAGGCGTACTCGTGGGTGCGGTAAGCGGGATTCACGTTGACCAGGATGACCCCGAGCTTGGCGGTGGCGTACTGCACCAGTGTCCATTCGGCGCAATTCGGCGCCCAGATGCCCAGGCGGTCCCCCTTGTTGATGCCGGCGGCCAGCAGTCCGCGGGCCAGCAGGTTTACATCCCGGTCCAGTTCCGACCAGGTCCAGCGCCGGCCCGAAGCCACCTCCACCAGCGCCTCGCGCTGGGAGTAGCGGGCCACCGTGTCCTGCAGTGATCCGCCGATGGTGTCCTGCAGCAGCGCTGGCTCTGTCTCACCCTTCGCATAGGATTTCATGCCCCGACTCCCCCGACTCGAAGCTCCTGCACCATGGCGGCGGAATTCGCTGTTTGCGGCGTGCGCGCCCGTGCCTGCTGGTTCATGTTTTCTCCATGCTTCTCAGGTGGCGTGATGACTGGGTTCCGCGCCGAGAGCACCGGGGTTCGGATTATCCCTGACGTGTCGCGGGTCACAATCCTTACAATAGCCGCACACCCGGTTCAAGCCAACTAACCGAGATTCCCCGCCGGGTCGGGCATCAGCCGGGACGCTTGGCCTCGTACATGGACCGGTCCGCCCACAGCACGAGGGTTCCCAGGTTGTCCTCCGGCCCGGCCTGCGCCACCCCGAAGGACCATGCCGCCCGGGAGGTCTCCTGCATCCGACGCATCAGCCCCTGCGCCTGTGGTGCGGTGGTGTCCGGGAAGAGCAGCACGAATTCATCGCCGCCAAGCCGGAAGATCAGATCCGTTCTGCGCGCCGCATCCTGCCAGTGCCGGACCAGCTCCTGCAGGATCCTGTCCCCCGCCCCGTGGCCCTGGGTGTCATCGATGGTCTTGAATCCATCCAGGTCGACCACCGCCACGCTCAAGGGCTCTCCGCGCTTGCGCGAACGCAGCATCGCCTGCTCCCCGTAAACGGTCAGTGCCCGCCGATTCAGTGCCCCGGTGAGCTCATCAACCTCGGTCTGCTCGCGGAACCGGTCCCGCACAAACGAGCCCACGCCGGTGCCCAGAACGGTGAAGAACATCAGGGCAGCGATGTTCAAGATCCCCTGGCTGTGTTCGGTGCCAGCAGCCGGGCCGGTGAGCACACCGTGGGAATGGTGAATAGCAGCGCCGGGTAGATCGTGCACCGCGCCAGCCAGGGCGGGAAAATCAACGAAAGGTAGAGCACCAGCAGCGGGAACTGCTGCAGGCGGAAGACCACCTGTTCGTGGTGTCGGGTGAACGCCACAAAGTAGATGAACGCGGCGACCTCGGCCAGCGCACCCACGTACATGATCCAGGACGCCAGCTTGTCCCCGGCGCGGTAGATCGCGCCCAGGATGGCGGCGCAGCCCAGGCAATACAGGATGTTGAAACCCTGCAGCACCGGGCTGTGCACCGGAAGAAAAAGCGCAATGAGATAAAAGACCAGCATGAACAGGGCCACCAGCGCGGTGACCATGACGTGCATCTGGGTCAAGGTGCGAAACGGCGCGGGCACAACGTTCTGCCACCACGCAATGGGAGCGTGCTCCCGCCGGTCAGCCGGCATGCGCCCCGCCCCGGGGGCAGAAACTGGGAAAACGCCGCAGAGCGACCCACGTCGTGGTTTCGCTTTCTGGGGCACTGTAAAATCTGCTTCGGGCCCCGGCCCCGCGCCCTGCAGACACCGTCATCACTTCCCGCCGACCAACCCTTCGCCTATCGTCATTCCGCGCTCAAAGGTATCCCTTGAAATTCGTTTTCCAACCGCTCATCGACGTAGGCTCCTCTTCCCTGCTGGGTTTCGAAGCCCTGACCCGCTTCGCCGACGGGCTTGGCCCCGCACAGCACTTCCAGGCCGCCCGGGATGAGGGTCGGCTGGTCGAGTTGGAGCTGCGCGCCATCCAGGGCATCCTGGAGGCCAGCGCCCTGCTGCCCACCGGCGTGCTGGTGACCCTGAACGCCTCGGGGTCGACGATCGAATCCTTCGCCGGCTCCAGTCTACGGCTCGACCCCCGGCTGGTGTGGGGTCTGGAACTTAATGAGCAAAGCGACCCGGCAGTATGCGCCCGGGCCCGGCAGCTAGCCGACGCCATGGGCTGCCTGCTGCTCATTGATGACGCTGGAGTCGCCCACGCCACCCGGGAGCGGATTGTGCAGCTGCACCCGGACATCGTGAAGCTGGACCGCACCATGATCACCGGCTATGAGCAGGACCTGCGGATCCGAACGCTGGTTGATTCGCTGTTGCAGGCTGCCAATTCGATCGGGGCCAAGACGCTGGCCGAGGGCGTGGAAACCATCGGGCAGCTGCAGCTGGTGGAGCGACTGGGGTTCGACTATGCCCAGGGGTTCCACTTCAGCCCCGGGCGGCCGGGCGAGGAGATCGGGGTGATGCTGCAGGATCTGGACCGGCGCCTCGGGATTGGTATTCCGGCACCCCTGACCGGCGTTCGCACTCTTGGAGCGCGAGAACCGGATCACCGACAGTATCCTTAGCAGTCCCAGCACCGGGTAGCTCGCCGCGAGGCTGCCAACAAACGCGGCCGGCACCGAACGCCAGCGCGAATGCAAGGTGCTTTCGGGCAGCAACAGTCCCCGCGTCCCGGGGACGGCGAGCGCGGCAATAGTACTGCATTCCCATTACTGCCCGGCCGGCGCTCCACGTGCTTGCCGGTGGCCACGTTCTTCTGGGAGGCCCAATCCGCCAGCACGACACCTGGGAGCCAGCAAACGGATCATCGGTAGTGCGGCCAGAGGAAAAATTTGGCAAATCCCCACCGCCGAAAACGGTGACAACCGGGGGTTGAGTCCGTATTGTTTTCAGTACGCTTTTTCGCGCCGCCCCAGTAGCCGAAGGTCGGAAATGTCCGAGCCATCCCCACCCACCAGTACCCCACCACCGGATCCCCAGGTGCTCCGGGAACCGGAACTCGCGATGCGTTCCTTTGGGCACATCCTGGTGAACACGGCGGTGGCGAACCTGACGACCAGCTACCTGTGGTTTGCGCTGGTGTTCTGGGTCTACCTGGAAACCCGCAACGTCATGGCCACCGGGTTCATTGGCGGCGCATTCATGCTGCTGATTGCCGTGTTCTCCATGGTCTTTGGCACGATCGTTGACAACCACCGCAAGAAGACGGTGTTCGTCTTCTCCGCCGTCTTCACGGCGGTGGCGTTCTGCCTGGCCGGCCTGCTCTACCTGTGGCTTCCCACCGAGCGGATCCTGTACATCGGCGGATGGGAGTTCTGGCTCTTTTGCGGAGTGATCCTGCTCGGTTCCATTGTCGAGCAGATGCGCTCCATCGCATTGTCCACCACGGTTACGCTGCTGGTCCCGGTCGAACGCCACGCGAACGCCAACGGTCTGGTCGGTACCGTGCAGGGCATCGCCTTCATCATCACCAGCGTCTTTTCCGGGCTGTCCATCGGGCTGCTGGGGATGGGCTGGACACTCTCGCTGTCGATTGCGCTGGTGGCGGTGAGCATGTTGCACCTGGTGCTGATCCCCATCCCGGAACGGGCCCCCGAGCGGGAGCCGGGACGGAACCGGGCGATTGACCTGAAGATGGGGTTCACCACCGTGCTGGCGATCCCCGGACTGTTGTCGCTGATCATCTTCTCGATGTTCAACAACTTCGTTGGCGGGGTCTACATGGCGTTGATGGACCCCTACGGGCTGACCATCATGTCCGTTGAAATGTGGGGCATCGTGTTCGGGCTGGCCTCCACCGGCTTCATCGTTGGCGGGTTGTTGGTGGCGAAGTTCGGGCTGGGCCGAAACCCCATTCGCACGCTGCTGCTGGCCGTGGCAATGATGGGGCTGCTGGGTGCCGTGTTCACGATCCGGGAATGGACCTGGCTCTACGTGCTGGGCATCTGGCTGTACATGATGCTGATCCCGGCAGCGGAAGCCTCCGAGCAAACGGTAATCCAGAAAGTGGTCCCATTCCGCCGGCAGGGCCGGGTGTTCGGCTTCGCCCAGATGCTCGAGGCGGCAGCGGCCCCCATCACGGCTTTCCTGATTGCCCCGCTGGCCGAATATCTGATCATCCCGTTCATGAAATCGGAGCAGGGTGAAGCGGCCCTGGGCTGGCTGCTGGGAGCCGGGCAGGCCCGCGGCATCGCCCTGGTGTTCCTGGTGGCCGGGTTGGTGATGGTGCTCGTCGCCTTGCTGGCTCTGGGCAGCGGCCAGTACCGGAAGCTGTCCAAGATCTTTGCCGCCCAGAAGCAGAATGAGCCGGAGACCAACCAAGCGGTGGCCGACTAGTGTCCCGGGCTGTTGCCACGCTGAGTGGTAGCTGCAGGCGCGCTTTTTGCCGCTGCCGCAAAACCGGTCACGGTCGGCAGCAGAATTGCCTAATGTTGAGGGGCAACCGGGCAACAGCCCGGCTCTGGCAAGCAGGTTCAGTGGAGGACAAGATGACGCAGCATTCCGGGGAAGAACTCGTTGGCAAGGACTTTTGGGAAAGCCACTATGGACGATCCGAGCGGATCTGGTCCGGCAACGTGAACTCCACCTTGGCCGCCGCGCTGAAGGACCTGGCACCGGGCAGCGCGTTGGACCTGGGCTGCGGTGAGGGCGGGGACGCGCTCTGGCTGGCGGCGCGGGGCTGGCAGGTCACCGGAGTTGATATCTCCGAAACCGCCGTCGCCCGCGCGCGTGAGGCAGCCGCGGAACACGGGATGTCCGAATCCACCGAATTCATCGCCGTGGATCTGGCCGAATGGGATGATCACCGGGAGTTTGACCTGGTAACCTTCAGTTTCTTCCAGGCACCCTTTGACTTCCAGCGCGCTGAAATCCAGCGCAGGGCCACCGAACGCGTCGCCGTTGGCGGACGCATCGTGGTGCTCTCCCACGGCAGCCACCCCTCCTGGGCCGGACCTGGGGCCAAGGGCCAGGGGCATGCCCACCATCCGACCATGCCCACGGTCGATGACGAGCTGCGCGCGCTGGGCATGCCAACCGCTGGCTGGGAGGTGCTGCGCGCGGAGCTGGTGCAGCGCGAGGTCACGGGACCCGAAGGGCAGCACGCCACCATTGATGACGTGCTGGTGGTGGCCCGCCGGAGCTAGCCGCCATGCCCTCCTTGCCGGCCTAGGGAACCGGCTGGTGCCTAACGCAGCCGGGAGAGGCGCTGGTTGACCTCGTCCTTGTCGAAGTGCGCGACATCCAGCGCCTCGCCCTCGCCCAGGCCCAGCCACTGGCGGTACTCGTCATGCTCCGGATGCTTCCGGTCCTCGACGGCCGCCTGGATGTTCTCCCAGCCCCATACCCCGCCGGAGTCCTCGGCCGGGGCCATCCGCCGCCCACCGGTGCAGCGCGGCACGGTGCCGCCGTCATCATCCAGAACCTTTTCCAGTTCGATGACGTGTTCCCAGTTGTCCCCGAAATCGTAGATGTAGTCCAGCTTGTCCTTCGGCTCGCTCAGCAGTTCGCCGACCGTCACCGTGGTCTCGTCGATGTCCTCGTCCATGCCCCCGGGTTTGGGCGCATAGGACGCACCATTGCGGCCCCCGTGGGAGAAACTGTGCAGGTGGCTGTCATCCCATGCGAAACTGCGCTGGATGATCGCATGCAGCTCGTCCAACCGGGTTTCGGGCCGCACCAGAACACGGCGCCAGATCGGCGGCTTGGCCGAACGCAGGGTGACCTTCAGCTGTAGCACGGTGCCGTCGGCAGGCTGCTGCGGCTGATCCGTGTCAGGCTTGCGGGCCCCGGGCAGGGCTAAGACCTCGGCCAGCTCGGTGCCGGGTGTCTCTTTCCCGGCCGTTTCCGCGCCCGTGCCCGGTATGGCCTCCAGTTCGGTGACGTTCTCCTGCTCTCGACCGTCCTGTCGGCCTGCGGGCACCGGGCTGGTCTCGGGCGAGTCGTCAAAGGGATCCTCCTCGACGCTGGAGTCAATGAAGCTTTCAACCATCAGCGACAGGCTCACCGTGCTGTGGTAGCCCTCGTCCTTGGCGATCAGACCCAGCCATGCCAGTTCCTCCAGCATCCCCACGGCCAGGTCCCGTTGCTCCTGGCGGACCGTCGGGTCGGTGTCTTGCCCAACCGGCAGTGCTGCACCGTCCAGTCCCTCAAAGATCCACCCCGTGCACAGTTCCCACGCGCCGGTCATCTCCGAATTCGCCGCGGGTGCCAGTTCCAGCAGATCTTCCACGTAGGCCTGGACAAAGTTGAACACCGCGGCGAAGCCAGCTTCCGAGTCAATCTCCTGCGCGAAATCCTCGGCGGCTTCCCCGGCAAGCACATCATGCCGGCGCAGGTCGCACACGCCCGAAACCAGCAGTGAGCGGTAGATCCGCAGAAGCTGGGCCGGGACGTCAAAAGTCCGGGAATCGGGCATCAGGTCCGCCATCTGCCGCTGCGCCTCCGCGAACGCCTCGGGGGTCAGCTCCCCGTTCTCCTGAACCGGCCGACCAGTCCCCAGCCAGCTGGAGAGGCGACGGCCAATGGCCAGCAGGGGCGCCTGACGCAATTCGCCGGTGATGACCGAGCGCATGTGCTCGAACAGGCCCTCGTCCTCCATGTCCGCGAAGCGTGAATCGTCCTCGCCTTCAGCGAACTCGAGCAGCCGCTGCAGCTGCTGCTCGGTACCGGCCCAGCGCCCGGTCTCGTCCAGGAAGAGCGCGTAGTCCTGCCAGGAACGCAACAGCATCTGCCCCTGCTGCATCGAAAGATCGTCCTGGGCTTGGTCCTCGGCGAAGGCGACGATCGCCGCCAGCACCTCGATCAGCTGCTCAACCCGCAGCTCAGTGGCCGACAGTGCCCCGGTCGTCTCGGCGTAGACGCCCAGGGAGTATCTGACGAGTTCGAAGCTGGGCAACGCCAGTTCACCCATCTCCGGATCGTCGTAGGCGCTTTCAAACCAGGCGACGTAATCGGCGGCGAGGCTATCAACCTGACGCTCCATAATGGCGCTATTCGCCGGCTTGCCCCGGTGTTCCTGACGCGCCGGGTGGCCCTGCTTGCGGACTTTCTTCTTCTTTTTCTGTCCCACCGCGCGCTTCCCCTGCTTCCGCTTCGAAATTGTCTTGTATTCAGGCTACTTCCTACCCACCTTCGGACCCGGAAGGCTGTGCCACTATTGCCTGCCCCTGCTGCGATTGAGGGCTCGTGCCCCGCCCTACTCTTTACTGGGAATTACCTGAGAGTCCTCGCGTTTGCATGCGTGTGAAAGCTAGAGTCCGATGCAAGCATTGCTGTTGCCGCTGGGCTTTCCTGATTTGCGTCGCATCACTCGCATCTAGGTCCGCCCAACCAGACAGGGCCAACCGCAGCGCGACTACCGGGGAAATCAATACCGGTATTTGTCGTGCCCTTTTGGAGGTTGAAGCATGGCGGAGCGATTCGTGAAATCGCACATTGCAGAACGCGTGGCTGAATTTATCGGAGCGCGCGAAACCCGCGCATACCTGGAGTCCCACGGCTGGGTCCACGGCATGCCCATCATCATGGCCAAGCCGCATGAGCCGCTGGACGACGTGATGGGTCTGGTTGCCATCCAGCAGGGCCCTGCACTGATTGCCACCGTGGATCCCAGCACCGAGGAGCTTCGCTTCCTCTACGTCTCAACACCTTCAGCCGCGTTGAAGGACGTGCCGCCGTGCCGCCCGGAAACCGATGTCTGCAAGCTCTTCGAGGCCGCGGCCAAAAGCGAAAGCATCACCTTTCGCAGCCGCTACACCCCGCACAGCGCGGTGGCGCACCTGGTTCCGGTCTTTGATGCCGCCGCAGCAGGGGCCATCCCCGCCAGCGAGGGGGAAAGCTCACTCAAGCCCTGACGCATTGTGCGCCGTCCCCAGCACGACGGGGAACGCTGCCGCGGCGGACCACACAAAGCGGGTCTGCCGCGGCAGCGGTGAGAAGTTGAACGGTACGCTGCCGGCCGGGCCAGCCGAGAAAATTGAAGAACGACAGCAAAAAACCGCGGGGCGATCATACGGCTCCGCGGTCAGAAGTGCAGGGTTTCCCGGTAGGAAGGAACTTAGTGGGAATGATAACCCCAGATCCATCTGGACGGTGTTACCACTCCACCGGATCACCGCACACCTACCGGGGGGTGAATGCACGAGACCCTTATCCGGTCGCCTTGGACGACCAGACATTATGACTGTAGCACCCGGCGGACCACCCAGACGGCGTTGCGCCGCACGAGGGCGCATGACCTTTCACACCTTGACTCAGCGGCTTTTTCCTGTCCATTTTTCAGCCGCGCCAGCGAACCGCCTGCAAGTGTTGAACCTCGCAGCAGGTCAAACACGCGTCGCGTTAAAAGGAGAACCGGAACCACACCCGGTCACGATGTTCCCGCCCGGCCTGTCCCTGCGAAACATCACTGGAACAAAGAGGTTGGACAAGCTGGGAGGTACGACGTGAACCAGGGCGCGGCTCCGGCCCGGTCTAGGAGTACTGCAGGCAGCGCCTACAGCATGATCTGGCGGTTCTGGTCCTTGTAGAGCAGGTAGCGGAAGTTCGACGGTCCGCCGGCGTAGCAGGCCTGCGGGCAGAAGGCGCGCAGTGCCATGTAGTCCCCGGCCTCGACCTCCACCCAGTCGTCGTTCAGGCGGTAGACGGCCTTGCCCTCCAGGACGTACAGGCCGTGCTCCATCACGTGGGTTTCGGCGAACGGGATCGAGGCGCCCGGTTCGAAGGTCACGATGTTCACCCCGAAGTCGAAGGCCACGTCGTTCGGGTCCAGCATCCGGGTGGTGCGCCACTTGCCGTCGGTGTCGGGCATGGCGCCGGCCTCGATGTCCTGCTCGTTGCCGACCACCGGGCCCGGGGCGGCCACCCCGGCCAGCGGCTCGTAGCGCTTGCGGATCCAGTGGAAGGTGGCGACCTCGGCGGCGTTGTTCTTCGCCGACCACTGAGCACCGGCCGGCAGGTAGGCGAAGCCGCCCTCGGCCAGCACGTGGTTCTCGCCCTCGATGCTCAGGCTCAGTTCCCCGGCCACCACGAACACAAACCCGGAAACCTCGGCCTGCGGCTCGGGCTTCTCGGCGCCGCCGCCCGGACCGACCTCAACGATCGACTGGGCGAAGGTGGTCGGCCCACCGGCCACCGGACGGTTCAGCACCCAGGCGCGGGTGTTGGTCCACTCGGGGAAGACGCTGGTGACGATGTCGCGCAGCACCCCGCGCGGGATCACGGTGTACGCCTCGGTGACCACGGCACGGTCAGTGAGCAGATCGGTCTGCGGCGGGTGGCCGCCGTAGGTCGTGTAGTAGGGGGTCTTCGCGCCGGCTTGGGCTGTCATGGTCTTCTCCTCAGGCATGGGAACGGTTCAGGGCTAGGGCTTCAAGTTCGGCAACGGAAATCTGGGCCAGTGCGGCCACTTCCTCTTCCTCCACCGCACCGCAGGCCAGGCCGCGGTGGATGTAGCGGGCCAGCGCACGGGCGGTCGCCGGCTCATCCATGATCGCCGATTCGATCTTGTGGACGTAGTTGCGCAGCCGGGTGGCTGCCGCTTCAAGGTTCTCCCGGAAGAAGGAGAAGGTTGCCAGGTAGCGGGTGACCAGCTGGTTCTCGTGCAGGTCCCAGCCCTGGTAGATGCCTCGTTCCAGGTGGCGGCGCACCAGGCGGGCGTGCAGCGCCCAGGCGGCGGCCACGTTTTCCGGGTCCCCGGCGGGCAGGATGTTGGTCGAGCCGTCGGAGAGCTCCACCCCGGTGCCGGCCACCACAACCTGCAGCACGTCCTTGGCGAAGTCCGCCACCGGGTGCTCCATGGACTGGTAGGCGGCGGCCACCCCGAGCGAGGCCGAGTAGTCGTAGGTGCCGTAGTGCAGCGAGCAGACCCGCCCCTTGCCGGCGTGGATCAGCTGGGCCACCGGGTGGGTGCCGTCCGCGGCGATGATCACCTGCGGGGTCTCCACCTGCACCTCGAAGCGCAGCGAACCGGCCTCCAGGCGGTGGGCGGCCTCCAGCTTCTCGGCCAGGAACACCATGGCCTCGACCTGGGCCACGGTGGTGACCTTCGGCAGGGTCAGGCGCAGCCCCTGCGGCAGCGGGCCGTGGCTGGCCAGCTGGGAGATGAACACATCCAGGGTGCGCACCGCCCGGGCCCGGGTCTCGGCCTCAAAGCACTTGAAGCGGATCCCGATGAACGCCGGTGCGGTGCCGGCGGCCACCGCACCGGCGACCGCGTCGGCGGCGGCCGCTGCGGCCGCGTCCTCCTCGGCGTCGGTGCGATGGCCGAAGCCGTCCTCAAAATCCAGACGCAGGTCTTCGATCGGCTCCCCGCGCAGCTTCGCGGCCACCAGGGCACCGAGCTTCTGCCCTTCGCGCAGCCCCAGGTTCCCGGCCAGCTCGGCCAGGCCCTCGGCACCGCCGACGGCGGCCAGGGCGTTCGCGCCCCAGCGGGCCGGCAGTTCGGCGGTGTAGCGGTCGGCCGGGACGTACACGGTGTGCACCGGCTGGCGGGCGCCGGTGTCCCCGGCATAGCTGGTGGCCAGCAGCTGGTCGGTGGCGGCCAGCTGGCCCTCCACGGCGGCGAGGGTCGCCTGATCGAAGACTGTGTTCATTACTTGCTCACGTATTCCTTTTCCAGTAGTTCGTAGGCCGGCAGGGTCAGGAAGTCAACGAAGTCCTCGTCCCGGCCGCTGACCAGCTTGCCGATCAGCTCCGCTGCCGGCTGGTAGTAGGCGGCGAAACGCTCTTCGTCGTTCACTTCACCACGCAGCCGCTCAACTTCCTCGGCCAGCAGGGTGGAGACCATTTCGGCGGTAATGGTGTTGCCGGTGTCCTCGGCGACCACCTCGTTGCGGATCTGCTGCCAGATCTGCGAACGGGAGATCTCCGCGGTGGCCGCGTCCTCCATCAGGTTGTGGATCGCCACCGCGCCGTTGCCCGAGAGCCACACGGCGGTGTAGGCCACGGCCACGTACAGGTTGGCGCGCACGCCCGCCTCGGTGACCTTGCCCGGGGCGCTGGCCACGTCCAGCAGCTGCTCGGCGGTGACTTCCACCTCCGGACGCTGTTTGTCGATCTGGTTCGGCTTCTCGCCCAGCACCGAGTCGAACACCTCGCGGCAGATCGGCACCAGGTCCGGGTGGGCCACCCAGGAGCCGTCGAAGCCGTCGGTGGCCTCACGGGTCTTGTCGTCGCGCACCTTGGCGAAGGCGGCCTCGGTGACCTCCGGTTCGCGGCGGTTCGGGATGAAGGCGGCCATGCCGCCCATGGCGAAGGCCCCGCGCTTGTGGCAGGTCTTGACCAGCAGCTCGGTGTAGGCGCGCATCATCGGGGCGGTCATCGCCACGTCCGCGCGGTCGGGCATGATGAAGTCGGCGCCGGCCTCGCGGAAGGTCTTGATGATGGAGAACAGGTAGTCCCAGCGTCCGGCGTTCAGGCCCGAGACATGGTCGCGCAGCTCATAGAGGAACTCGTCCATCTGGAAGGCGGCCGGGATGGTCTCGATCAGCATGGTCGCGCGCACGGTGCCGTGCTCGATGCCCAGCTCCTGCTGCGCGAAGGTGAAGATCTCATTCCACAGGCGCACCTCCAGGTAGTGCTCCATCTTCGGCAGGTAGTAGAACGGACCCTGCCCGGATTCGGCCAGCACCTGGGCGTTGTGGAAGAAGTGCAGCCCGAAGTCGACCAGCGCGCCCACGGCCGGCTTGCCGTTGACCTGCACGTTGTTCTCATTCAGGTGCCAGCCGCGGGGGCGGACCACCACGACGGCCAGCGGCGCGTCGGTGCGCAGCGAGTAGGTCTTGCCGTCCGGCTGGGAGAAGCTGAGCTCACCGCGGGCGGCGGCGCTCAGGTTCGCGATCGCGTCGATGACATTGTCCCAGCTGGGGGTGGAGGCGTCCTCCAGGTCGGCCAGCCACACCTTGGCGCCGGAGTTCAGCGCGTTGATGGCCATCTTCGCCGGAGAGGCCGGGCCGGTGATTTCCACGCGGCGGTCGCGCAGCGCCTCGGGGGCCTCGGCGACCTTCCAGTCGCCGTTGCGCACGTGCTCGGTTTCTGGGTCGAAGTCGATGCGCTTGGCGGCCGAGTACTCGGCGCGGCGCTCGTCACGGGCGGCGACCAGCTCGTCGCGGGTGCCGGCGAAACGCTCGTGCAGCTTCTCGATGAAGGCCAGCGCCTCATCGGACAGGATGTCCTGGGCCGCGGGCACGTTCGGGATGCGTGAAATGGAGATGGTCATGGTGCTCCTCATACCTCTGTGTTCTTTGTGATTGCTCTCAATGTCAGTTCGCTGCCCGAGCCACGGCGGCGGCCACCTCGGAGGCCACCTGCGGGTCGAACACCGACGGGATGATGAACCCCGGATTGAGTTCCGCTTCGCCCACCCGTGCCGCAATCGCGTCTGCGGCGGCCAGCAGCATGGCGTCGGTGATGTCCGAGACGCCTGCGTCCAGCAGCCCGCGGAAGAAGCCCGGGAAGGCCAAGACGTTGTTGATCTGGTTGGGGAAGTCGCTGCGACCGGTGGCAACCACGGCGGCATGCTTCCCGGCAACCAGCGGATCCACCTCGGGATCCGGGTTTGCCATGGCGAAGACGATTGCGTCCTTGTTCATGGCCGCAATGTCGTCCTCGTCCAGGACGTTCGGGGCCGAGACGCCGATGAACACATCGGATCCGGCGACGGCTTCCTTCAGGGAGCCGGTGAAATTCTCTGGGTTGGTGTTCGCCGCCAACCAGCTGCGGTGCTCGTCCGTGTAGTCCTCGTTGCGGCTGATCGCACCGTTGCGCCCGCAGGCGATGATGTTGGTGGCGCCGCGCGCGGCCAGCAGCTGGATGATCGCGTTGCCCGCGGCCCCCACCCCGGAGACCACGATGCGCACCTCGGAGAGGGACTTGCCGACCACCAGCAGGGCATTTTGCAGGGCCGCGAGGGTCACGATGGCGGTGCCGTGCTGGTCGTCATGGAACACCGGGATGTCCAGCTCCTCGCGCAGGCGCGCCTCGATCTCGAAGCAGCGCGGCGCGGCGATGTCCTCCAGGTTCACACCTCCGTAGACCGGGGCCAGGGCCTTGACGATCTTGACGATCTCGTCGCTGTCCTGCGTATCCAGGCAGACCGGCCAGGCGTCCACGTCGGCGAACTGTTTGAACAGGGCGGCCTTGCCCTCCATGACCGGCAGCGCGGCGGCCGGGCCGATGTTGCCCAGGCCCAGGACGGCCGAACCATCGGTGACCACGGCGATGGTGTTGCGCTTGACCGTCAGGTTGCGGGCGTCGGCCGGATTTTCGGCGATGGCCTTGCAGACGCGGGCCACCCCCGGGGTGTAGGCACGGGAGAGGTCATCGCGGTTGCGCAGGGCCACCTTCGGCACCACTTCGAGCTTGCCGCCCAGGTGCATCAGGAAGGTGCGGTCCGAGACGTTGCGGACGTTGACCCCGTCCAGTTCGTCCAGGGCGTCACGCACGCGCTGGCCGTGTTCGACGTCGGCGGTGTTGCAGCTGACGTCCACCACCATGTACGCGTGATGCGATTCGGTGACGTCCAACGCTGTGATGTCTCCGCCAGCCCGTCCTACCGCCGCAGCCAGTTCGCTGGTGGCGGTGATTGATGCGGGGGTCTGGACCCGCAGGGTGAGGGAATACCCCGGGCTTGGTGCTGCCATGATCACTCCTCGTGATGAAAAAGTTTCCGTATAGTGGATATTAGTATCTGTAAAATGAAAACACAACCCATTTTTGTGGACTGCGACACAAGTTTCAAGCAGATGACTTTTCGGATCGTGGAATTTTCGGCCCAATGTCCGGTATTCTCTTAGTTAACAACCCATGAAAAACAGCCTCCCCAGGGAGTCCTCACCCTTTGGACGCTGTGGCGAGACTGCGTAGAGCAGTCAGGCAAGGAGCGAATTATGACCGAGGTCAAGGCCCGGGCCACCGGCGGAGTGCAATCGGTCGAGCGTGCCTTTGAGCTGCTGGAAGTCATCGCCCGGGCAGGCGGGGAGGCAGCGCTGAGCGAACTGGCCGCCGATACCCCGTTGCCGCTGCCCACCATCCACCGACTGCTGCGCACCCTGGTCGGCGTGGGCTACGTCCGCCAGCTGCCCAACCGCCGATACTCCCTGGGCCCACGGTTGATCCGACTGGGCGAGGTCGCCAACCGCCAGCTCGGCGCCCTGGCCACCCCGCGGCTGAAGGAACTGGTCGATCACCTGGGTGAGAGCGCGAACATCGCGGTGCTCGACGGTGACATGGTCACCTACATCGCCCAGGTGCAGTCCACGCACTCGATGCGCATGATCACCGAAGTGGGCCGCCGCGCGATGCTGCACCACTCGGGGGTGGGCAAGGCGATCCTCTCGGTGCTGGATGATGAACGCATCCAGCGACTGGTAGCCCAGGCCGGCATGCCGGCCAAGACGCCGAAGACCATCACCACCCTGGGCAAGCTGTTCACCGAAATCGAGGCCGTGCGCGAACGCGGCTACGCGGTGGACGAGGAAGAGCAGGAATTGGGCGTGCGCTGTTTTGCGGTGCCGGTCCCCGGGGCCCCGACCCCGATGGCGATCTCCGTCTCCGGGCCGGTCTCCCGGGTGGACGCGGACTTCGCCAAAAAGGCGGTCCCGGAGCTGCAGGCCGCAGCGGCCGAACTCGGGCGCCAGCTGGTGGCCGTCACCGAATAGCCGCGCGGTTCTCGCAGGCGGGCTCCAGGCGTGGGAGGGAACCGATACCGGTCCCTCCCACGCCTCTGCCATGCCCGGGCCCGCCAGCCCCGCGGCCGAAGGACAGACCGCGGGGCATCCCGGCGTCGCCTGCCGGGGAGGGGATTTCCCCGGGGCCACTGGCGTAGAGTCAAAGCAAGGGGCGCACAGCCGCCAACACCGCACCCAGGAGGGCCTACGCATGAAGATCGCCATGGCGCAGGTGCTAAGCACCGCCAACCCACAGCAGAACCTGCAGATCATCCGGGAGACCGCTTCCCGCGCCGCCCAGGAAGGGGCGCGCATCGTGGTGTTCCCCGAGGCCATGCACATCGCCATGGGCAATGACCTGCTCGAAGCGGCCGAACCGCTGGATGGCCCCTGGGCCAACGGTGTGCGGCAGATCGCCGAGGAGCTGGGGGTGCTCATTCTGGCGGGCATGTTCACCCCGGGCGTCGGGAACCGGGTGCGCAACACGTTGCTGATCACCGGTGCGGGGGTCGACACCGCCTACGACAAGCTGCACCTCTTTGACGCGTTCGGCTTCCTGGAGTCGGATTCGGTGACCCCCGGGGAGCAGCCAGTGCAGTTCGAGCTGGACGGCCTGACCTTCGGCGTCGCCACCTGCTATGACCTGCGTTTCCCCCGGCTGTTCACCCACCACGCCCAGCAGGGAGCCGTGGCCACCCTGGTCTCGGCGTCCTGGGGTGCAGGACCGGGGAAGGCCGAACAATGGTCCACGCTGGCCCGCGCCCGCGCCCTGGACACCACGACCTTCATCCTCGCCGTGGACCAGGCGGATCCGCAGAGCGCCGGAATCGCGGTCAGCGGCGCCGCGCCGCGCGGGGTGGGACGCTCGGTGGCCGTTGACCCCCTGGGCCGGGTGCTGGCCGAGGCCGCAGAGGCCATCGAACTGCTCCTGGTGGAGGTGGACCCGGCGCTCATCGACCAGGCCCGGACGGCGTTGCCGGTGCTGGAGAACGCGCGGCAGATCTAGCCTTCCACCCCCAGCGCGCGGCGGTTGCCGGTGGGGAGGGCCCGTTGGCGGGCGAACTCCACAGTGGGCGGACTGGACAGCCCTAGTAGAATTAAGGCTGGAGGTGTTCATGACTCGTCGACCTACTCGCGTGCGCGGCGAACTCGAGCGCGAACTGATGCAGATCCTGTGGGACAGCACTGAACCGTTGGGGATCCGCGAAATTCAGGATGTCTTCACCGGGCATATCCCGGCCTACACCACGTTGATGACTTCCCTGGACCGGCTGGAAAAGAAGGGCCAGGTCATCCGCATCGAGGAAGGCCCGCGCAAGATCCGCTTCCGGCCCACCCATTCCGGCGGGGAGCACACCAGCCTGGCCATGACCGCCGCACTCAATGCCTCGTCGGACAGTGAGGCGGCCCTGCTGCGCTTCGCCGGCAACCTTTCCGATGAGCACCTTGACCTGCTGCGCCAGGCCATCGGCCCCAAGAGCGCGAAGCAGAAAACCCGGTAACCACCATGTTGGTTGCACTCTGCTTCGGCGTCACGGCCATCGCCCTGCTGCTGTTGGCCCCGGTCGCCCTGACCACCGGCCAATGGCAGGTACGCCGGCCCAAATTGGCGTTGGCCGGCTGGTTCGGCTCATTCTTCATCGGCGCGCTGTGCGCCGGCGCCATGGTGGTCAGCCTCGTGGTCGCCGCCGTCACCACAACCGCCTCGACCAGCCTGACCAAGGCCGTGGCGACCGCGGTATTCTCCTGGCTCGCCTTGGCCGTAGCCGGTGCGATCATTGCCCTGGTCTTCGCGTTCACCGAACCGTTGAACGCCTCCCAGCGTGCCACCCTGCGAAAGATGGCGCCCACTGCGGTGTCCCGCGAGAAGCGGAATGAGTTCACCTTCGTGCGCTTCGAGGTCGCCGAACCGGTCGCGTGCGCCGTGCCCGGACGGCTGCCCCAGATCCTGGTGTCCACCGGGCTTGAGGACCTGCTCAGCGCCCCGCAGCTGCAGGCGGTGCTGGCCCATGAATACGCCCACCTGCGTCACCGCCACGGTTGGGTGGTGCGCATCGCCGAGCTGAACGCCCTGTGCCTGCCGCGCTTCTTCTCCGCCGGACACCGTCTCAAGCAGGCGACCTTGTTGCTGGTGGAATTGGCCGCCGACGACACCGCGGCCAAGCAGGCCGGGGCCGTCAATCTGGCCAACGCCCTCTGGCACATGTCCCAGGAGACCGGGGATGCGGGGATGCTCTTGCGGGCTCAACGGCTGACACTGCGGCGCTGGCCCCTGGCAGCACGCTGCCAGGTGCCCGACGCGATCCGGATTTAGGCCGAGGCGGCCGCCGGGGACTCCAGCTCGGTGGCGCGCTCTTGCTCCTGCAACCAGTTGAGAACCTGGGCCCACACCTGCTCCCCCACTCCGCGGCGCATCAGCCCGTGGTGGCCAATCTTCTTTAGCCCCAGCTCGCTGGGCTTTACCGTGCGGCGCTCAACCTGCGCATTGCCCAGGTGAGCAGTGAGCCGGTCCATCTGTTTGGGCGAGGCCCACAAATCATCGCTGGCCCCCACCGCCAGCACCGGAATCCTGACCCGATCGGAGCGGGCTTCGGCTTCCATGCTCGGGTCGTCAAAGAAGTATTCGCGCTTCTGCGTCCACCTGGACCACTCAAACAGCGCGGCGGCCGGAATATCCTCACCCAGCGTCAGTTTCTTGCCCGGCATGTATCCCAGCAGCCTGGTCAGCAGCGGCCCAAAGACGGTCAGGACCAGGCGCACCCGCAAACGCTCCTGCCATGGGCTGATGGTGCGTATGGCGGCAATATGGCTGGAGACCACGACCGCTGCGCTGAGTTTCTCGGTGCCGTAGTCCAGCACCAGCGCGTGTCCCCCCACGCTGTGCCCGATGGCGTAGTGCGGCAGGTTGGGATAGCGGCCGGCCGCCCAGTCCGCGACGGCCGCCACGTCCTGCTGGATCCAATCCCGCATGCGGATTTGCGGGTGGGCCTTGGCCTCACCCGATAACCCGGTCCCGCGGAAGTCATAGGTGATGGTCAGCAGGCCCGCTGCGGCCGCATATTCGGCGAAGGCCCGGTAGAAGCCCTGCGGCGTCGCGGTCGCCGAGTGAACGAGCATCACGCCCACGGGTTGCTGGCTGGGCTTGTAAATGGTCGCGGCCACCCCGTCACGAACGGTTACGGGTATCCGCACATGCTCACGAATGACTGCTTGTGTGTCCATGATCACCATGGTAGCCATAAGTTACTAGCTAGTAAACAAGTTGCCCCAGACGCCCCGGACGCCGGCTGCCCGCCACAGCGGTTCTACCCCTCGCGGGAGACCGGCGAAGGACTTGGCACACCGGACGCTTCCCCACCCTCGCCAGGGATCGGGTCCTCCTGGGAGAACTGGGTCCGGTACAGCTCGGCATAGCGGCCGGCGCGCCGCAGGAGCTCGCCATGCGTTCCGCGCTCAACGATGCGGCCACCTTCCACGACCAGGATCTGATCGGCGGAGCGGATGGTGGAGAGCCGGTGGGCAATGACCAGGGCGGTGCGGCTCTCCAGCGCCTCACCGAGCGCCGCCTGCACGGCGGCCTCGTTAGCGGAGTCCAGTGCGGCGGTCGCCTCGTCGAGAATGACCACCTGCGGCGCCGCCAACAGCAGGCGCGCAATGGTCATCCGCTGGCGCTCCCCTCCCGAAAGCCGGTAGCCGCGTTCGCCGACCACGGTTTCCAGCCCATCCGGCAATGCCTGGATCGTGGGCTTCAGGCGGGCCCGCTCCAGCGCCTCCCAGATCTCCTCCTCCGTGGCGTCGGGCTTGGCCAAACGCAGGTTGGCGCCGATGGTCTCGTGGAACAGGTGTCCATCCTGGGTCACCATCGACACAGTCGCACGCAGCGATTCAAGCGTCACCTTCCGCACGTCCACTCCGGCAAGTTCGACACTGCCGCTATCCACGTCGTAGAGCCTCGCCAGCAGGGAGGCGATGGTGGATTTCCCGGCGCCGGAGGAGCCAACCAGCGCCACCGTGGAACCGGCAGGAATTTCAAAGTCGATGTCATGCAGCACCGTCTGCCCACCGCGCGTATCCAGCACCGCGACGTCCTCCAGTGACGCCAATGAGACCTTCTCGGCGCTGGGGTAGGCGAAGGAGACGTGGGAGAACTTCACCGGAACCGGACCGGGGTCCAGGACCCGCGCGTCGGGGGCGTCGGTGATCAGCGGCTTGAGGTCCAGCACCTCAAAGACTCTGTCGAAGCTGACCAGGGCACTGGTGATTTCCACCCGCGCGTTGGCCAGGGCGGTGAGGGGAGTGTAGAGGCGGGTCAGCAACATTCCCAAAACCACCACGTCACCAGGGGCCAACGCCCCACGCACCGCGTACATGCCCCCCAAGCCATATACCAGGGCCAGCGCGAGCGCAGCCACCAGGGTCAGCATCGCAACGAAGAAGAACTGTCGCATCGCGGTCTTCACCCCGATGTCCCGCACCCGGCCGGCGCGCAGGGCAAAGTGTGCTGATTCATCGGCCGGGCGACCGAACAGCTTGATCAGCGTGGCACCCGGCGCAGAGAAGCGTTCGGTCATCTGGTTGCCCATGGCGGCGTTCAGTTCGGCGGATTCCTTGCGCAACACGGCCACGGATTTTCCATAGCGGCGGGCCGGCAGCAGGAAGACCGGCAGCAGCACCAGGGCCACCAGGGTGACCTGCCAGGAGGTGGAGAGCATCACGCCGGCGGTGAGCACCAGCGCCACGCTATTGGACACCAGACCGGACAAGGTCCCGGCGAAGGCAGCCTGCGCGCCGATGACGTCATTGTTCAGGCGGCTGACCAGCGCGCCGGTTCGGGTCCGGGCGAAGAACGCGACCGGCATCTTTTGCACGTGGTCGAAGACCGCGGTGCGCAGGTCATAAATGATTCCCTCACCCAGCCGGGAGGAGAACCAGCGCACCACCACGGAGACCACGGCGTCGAGGACCGCCACCACCGCGATGATCAGGGCAATGGTCAGAATTGTCCTGATGCTGCTCTGGGCGACGATCTCATCGACAATGCGTCCGGCCAGGACAGGGGTAATGACCGCCAGCACCGCCGAGAGCACCGAGAAGAGCACGAATACCAGCAGCCGGCTCTTGTAGCGGGCCGCGAAGGCCAGGACCCGCCGTGGGGTGGTGGGCGCGTAGGCCTTGCCCTTGTCCCCTGACATTCGCCACAGCGAATGCCAGGCAGCGTTTTCCATGCTCATTATCTGTTGCGCTCCAGCTCAGGGTCTTGCCGGGACTCTCCGTCTGCTCATGGCGGGATGTCCCCAGGAAATTCTTGGCCCGCCGACGCGGGCCTGTCGATGGCATAACGCCTTTGCGGGCCGAACACTTCCCGAACGCCCCACAATCGGCTTCGAGCATACTCGTTAACGGACCGAAGCCCCGGCCACATTGCTGTGGTCGGGGCTTCGGTCAAGGCCCGGGTATCGGGCTAGTGCCTTGGATGGGGGCCACTGTCCGCGTCACCGGCTTCGGAGGATGAGTCCTCCTCGACCGGTGTTTCAGCGTCCGTCGCGTCAGTGGCCTGAACTTTTGGATTGGCTTAGCTGTTGCAGCTCAATCTGTCCCGTCATCACTTGCTCGAACTCTTCGCTGGTGACGACCGGGATCTCCTGCCCGTCCTTGTCGATCAGCTTGCCGTCCTCGAAGCTGTCGCCTTCCAGCAGTCCGCAGATTTCCTCCTGCTTGACCATGCGGGGCGGAGCGGCGGCAAAGACCGAGCCGTCCTTGCCCATCGAGCCGCGCTTGAACTCGTTGAACAGCAGGTTCAGCAGGACGGCCATGATGGCGGCCGAGGAGATGCCCGAGTGGAAGATGGTTTCGAACCAGGTCGGGAAGTTCTCGTAGAAGTCGCCCTTCACGATCGGCAGGCAGCCGAAGGCGATCGAGGCGGCCACGATGACCAGGTTCGCGCTGTCGTACTTGACCTTCGACAGGGTGCGGATGCCCGAGGCGGCCACGGTGCCGAACAGGACGATGCCTGCGCCACCCAGGACCGGCATCGGAATGGC
The DNA here is from genome assembly GCF_005774635.1 of Glutamicibacter sp. V16R2B1. Lineage (NCBI taxonomy): Bacteria > Bacillati > Actinomycetota > Actinomycetes > Micrococcales > Micrococcaceae > Glutamicibacter > Glutamicibacter sp. V16R2B1. The sequence continues at coordinate 5,984 of NZ_VATX01000013.1, read as the reverse complement.
GGCGACCACGCGGCCCAGGATGGGCAGCAGGCCAAGGACCACCAGGATGCCGCCGCCGGCGGCCACCACGAAGCGGCTGGTGATGCCGGTGATGGCCACCAGGCCGACGTTCTGGGCGAAGGCGGACTGGGTGAACGTGTTGAAGATCGGGGCCACCACGGAGGAGGCCATGTCGGCGCGCAGGCCGTCGGCGATGCGCTTGGAGTCGACCTTGGTCTTGGCGATCTCGCCCACGGCCAGGATGTCGGCGGTGGTTTCGGTCAGGATCACCAGGACCACGATGGTCATGGAGATGATGCCGCCGATTTCAAAGACCGGCCAGCCGAAGGCCAGCGGCTGCGGGAAGGCGAAGAATGCGCCCTCGCCGACATTGGAGAAGTCAGCCATGCCCAGCATCGCCGCGGCAACGGTGCCGATGACGATGGCCAGCAGGATCGAGAGGCGGGACAGTGCCGCGCTGCCAACCTTGGAAAGCAGCAGCACGATCAGCAGGGTGCCGGCGGCCAGGCCAATGTTGGCCAGGGAGCCGTAGTCCTCAGACTTGGCATCTCCGCCCATGGCCCAGTTCGCGGCGACCGGGGTCAGTGAGACACCGATCATCGTGATCACCACGCCGGTGACCACTGGAGGGAAGAACCTGATGATGCGGGCAAAGAATGGGGCGATTAGGAAGCCGATGAGCGATGCGACCAGCACTGCGCCAAACACGGCCTGGATACCACCACCACCATTGACGATGGCGACCATGGTGGCCACCGAGGCGAAGGAGGTGCCCTGCACCAGCGGCAACTGGGCCCCGAAGAACGGGATGCCCACGGTCTGCAGGATGGTGGCCAGGCCGCCAACGAACAGACAGCTGGCAACCAGCACACCGATTTCGGTGCTGCTCAGGCCAGCGGCGCCGCCGATGATCAAGGGTGGGGCGATGATGCCGCCGTACATGGTCAGCACATGCTGCAGACCGTAGGCAAAAGTCTTGCCCAGAGGTAATTTCTCGTCCTCGGGACGCTGCCTTTTGATAGATTCTGAGTGCGCAGCGCTCATGGCTGACCTCCTTGTAGTCAGTCGCTGCCGGGATGTGCCCGTGTTGCACCACGGGCACATCCCAAGCACGGAGTTGGGTTAGATAAACGCCGGGACGTTGGCCCAGATGGCGTGGTTGGCCGGCACACCTTCACGGGTGACGGTAGCTTCGATCAGACCGTACGGGCGGTCAGCGGCGAAGAACACTTCGTTCGGGTTGTCCTGGCCAAACGGCTCCAGGTCAACCAGGAAGTGGTGCTTGTTCGGCAGGGACATCTTGACCTCTGCGATCTCCGGGTGCGCTTCCAGCACGGCCTTGCCCATTTCGAACATGGTCTGCTGCAGTGCGTAGGAGTGGGTGTCGGCGAACGCGGTCAGCAGAAGCTTGCGGACCGAGTTGTACACCGCGTCGTAGTCGATGCCGGCCTTGATGGCCTCGGCATCGTAGCGCCAGCGGGCGCTGACGTCGGTGGCCAGGATGCGATCGCTGGTTTCCTTCAAGGTGGTGTACTTGTCCACCGGGAAGCCGTGGAACTCGCTGCCGGTCGACTTCAGGACGGTCAGGTCCTCGATGCCGGCGACGATGTTCTTCTCACCGTTTTCGCTGATTTCCAGCACGGCGGTGCGGAACTCGGACTTGTTGCGCGAGAAGGCGTGGTCGTGATCGTTGATGCGATCCCAGAAGTACTCTTCAGCTGCCCAGCGGCCGCCGGTGATCCACTCGAACTCACCGGTGAAGTGCTCACCGAGGTTGATCAGGAATTCCTCTACGGAGCGCACGCCATTGCGCGCCAGGCCGTAAACGGTGTTCTTCTGGGTGTCGGTGGGGACAACGCGGCCGTTGTCGCCATCGATGTGCGCGGCGGTGAAATCGCCGTGCAGCTGGCTGGTGACGTTCAGATCCTGGATCTGGTGACGGTCGGTGTCGCGGGTGATCTTCACCAAACGGACTTCGGCCTTGCCGTACTGGTTCTGGCCCAGGACAATCTTGGTGTCGGTGGCTGCCGGTGCGGTTGCTTCGGTAGTCATTGTTCTAACTCCCTCGGTACGTGGAATATGCAAACGGGCTGATAAGAAGAGGTACGTGGTAATGCTCATCGACGTTGTTTACGTAGAAGTCGATGCTTACCGCGGGGAAGAAGCTTTCCGTTCCCTGCTTCCCGAAGTAGGCGCCGGTCTCGAAGGAGACCCGGTAGTGCCCGGCTTCAACCTGTATCGGTCCCAGGTTCTTGATGCGGCCATCCGCATCGGTTGAACCGGATCCGATTTCTTGCCAGCCGGATGCCGTCTTGGCTTCCAGCGTGGCCTTGACACCGGAGGCAGGCCTCCCGGTCCCGGTGTCGAGTACATGGGTGGTGATGTGACTGCGTTCAGTCGAAACATCTGCCATTGATAACTAACTCCTTGGTTAAGGCGTCTTCTGGTGAGGTCGGTGGCGGTCTAGTTCTGGACCGCGTTGGAAAGACGCAGCACTGCGATGGCCCGCAGCTGCTCGGCGACTTCCCGAAGTTCGGTGTCGTCATCGTTACCCAGGCGGCGTTGGCACTCCGCGAGGATCTCCTCGGTGGTGCGTCCGGCGGCGCGGATCAGGAAAACGCGGGAAAAGCGTTCCTCGTAGGCCCGGTTCGCCTCGATGAGGCGGGCGTTGACGTCTTCGTCCAGGTTCAGGGCGGCCTGTTCGTTGCGCGAGAGCTTGGCTTCTGCGCTTTCGCCGGCCGCACGCTCCCCGATACGGGGGTGGTGGGCCAGGGCTGCTTCGATCTCCTGGGCGGTAAAGGGATTGGCACTGCGTTCTGCGGCCTGCGTGAGGTCGCTGACGTCAGTGAAGGGACGTGCAGCAATCAGCTCGTTAACCCAGCGGTCGATGTCAATGCAGGGGCGCAGGACGTCGGCGGCCTCAGAGTTATCCAGCGAATTGAACACTGCAAGTTCCATGGGTGATCAGCTACTTTCAGAAAAAGTCGAACCTCCACGTTCCGGTCGCTGACACCCTTACCACCGGCTGGCAGTGCCGGCTTCGACTCGATGTTTCTGGATCGTGGAATCTTTGTTCCACTACTGTAAGCCACCTCACAGGTGTTCCGTCAAGTGGTTCAGGTCACGAAGTTTAACAAGTATGACTTAATCGGGTTTCTGCCCGCGTTAACTAACAATTTTGGGTTTACCCCTTGTAATGCCCTCGGAAGCCCGGCATACTGTTTTCACACAATAAAACTTAAGTTCCACATCTTGGAATTTACGAACACCCCAAGGAGGGTCGCATGACCGCTATTTCATCGGCAAATACGAATTGTTCCAAGGAAGAGCCAATGGTCCTCGCGGCCACCGAGGCACTGCGCACCGGCTTGTTCCAGCCTGTTCCGTGCGTGGACCCGGACCTCTCCCCTCGGCTGAAGATCACCGAGGTGACCCCCGGATTCTGGGATCGGCTGTTGCGCCGGTAGGAGTGCGGGCCGCGAGGCATCAAGACCACGTAGAGATCATGTCCCTGAGGCGTCGGGCATGGTCTTTACGTCTTTAACGGGTCATTGCGCACATTCCGCCGACCTGCCACGGACCGAAGCTAAATCCAGCTCGATACTACAAATCGGCGGTACCGGATCCCAGTTTTCTTCATGGCTGCCGTTGAATGGTATCGACCTATTTCAGGAAGAGCTGCGAGAGCACGGGTAGAACAACGACGGAGAGCACGCACGTAATCACAATGGCCAGGGCCGTGGGTTCCCCGTCCCCGGTATCGGCTTGGGCCATGATGTACGCGGTGGCCGAGGTCGGCATCGCCGCCATTAAGATGGCGGTATTGAACCACAAGGGATCCAGCTCCGGGGCCAGCAGCAGGAGCAGTGCGACCGTCAGCAGTGGAAGCGCCACCAGCTTGCCCAAAACCATCAAGGGCATCATCGCCCGTGATCCTGGTTCGCCGGCGCCGGTCGGTACCCCGCGTTGCCGCAACCGCTGCACGGTGCGACGCAGCGACAACCCAATGGTGAACAATGCGCCGGGAGCGGCCGCGGCGGCCAGCAGGTCGACGGTCTCATCCAATGGCCCCGGAACGGGCAACTGCCAGATGGCAACGGCACCGCCAAGCAACATGGCCCACGTCACCGGGTTGTAAACCAGCGCCTGGCGGATGGTGCGCAGGATCCGCCCGCCGCTGGGCTTGTGCGGGTGGGCCGTACCAGCTGGCAGCATGAGCTGCGCGAGCACGGGGAACCCCACCATGAAGATGACGTTGTGCACCAGCTGGCCCATTCCGGCGGCAAATCCCGCCGACGGGCCAAGCACCCCAAGGATCACCGGTATCCCCAGGTAGGAGACGTTACCGAAGCTGGTGGTCAGCATCCCGGCCATGGCGCGGGGCGCTGAACAACGCACGAGGTATCGGTAGGTCACCCAACACAGGAGCGCGAATCCCAGGGCAGCGCCGGCACTGATGCCCAAAAAGGCTCCCGGAACGCCCTCGCTGACATTCGCGTGGGCCACCACACGATAGAGCAGCGCGGGCAAGGCAACGTAGAAGACAAAGACGTTCAGGGCTGGCTCGACGCTGGCGGGAAACTTCGGTGAGTAGCTCGCGCCATAACCGACGAGCATCACGAAGAACAGCGGCAATACGCCATAGAGTACGTCGAGGAACACGCCTCTCCTTATTTTTCCTTCTGTGGGCTCTTCAAGGGTAGTAGTCCATGGCCGGGGAATGGGAAACGGTGGCCACACGCTCCTTCACGGGGAAGGGGTGTGGCCACCGTTTATGAATCCCAACGGTTCACGGCCCCGGGTGGGGCCGTGAACCGGTGGGTGGGTGGTTAGGCGTCGCCGCCAGCGTTGCCCGAACGTCCCGCGTTGGGGTTGTTCAGGTCATACTTCTGATGCGCCTTGATCGGGGTATCAGCCGGGATCTCGCCCCGCTCCGCCAACGCCTGCAGGGTCTTGACGACCAGGGAATGCGCGTCGATCTTGAAGAACCGGCGCGCCGCGGCCCGGGTATCACTAAACCCAAACCCGTCCGCTCCCAGGGTGTGGTACTCACCGGGCACGTAGGGGCGCACCTGTTCAAGCACCGCCCGCTGGTAATCACTGGTCGCGATCACCGGGCCGGTCGCCGATTCCAGCTGACCGGTCAGGTACGGGGTCGGACGCGTAGCACCCGGGTCGTCCATGATGACCTGGTCGCAGCGCTGACCTTCCCGGGCCAACTCGTTCCACGAGGTCACCGACCACACATCGGCAGACACTCCCCATTCGGTGGCCAGGATGTCCTGGGCTTCCAACGCCCACGGCACCGCGACCCCCGAGGCCAGCAGCTGGGCGCGCGGCCCGTCAATCGAGGCTTCCTTGAGCAGGTAAATGCCCTTGATGATCCCCTCAACATCCACGTTTTCCGGCTCGGCCGGCTGGATGATCGGCTCGTTGTACACCGTCAGGTAGTACATCACGTTCGGATCCGGGTGTTCCCCGCCATACATGCGCTCCAGGCCTGAACGCATGATGTGCCCGATCTCGTACCCGTAGGCCGGGTCGTAGGCCACCACCGCCGGGTTGGTCAACGCCAGCAGCGGGGAATGCCCATCAGCGTGCTGCAGCCCCTCACCGGTCAGGGTGGTGCGTCCAGCGGTCGCGCCGATCACGAACCCGCGGGTCATCTGATCCGCTGCCGCCCAGAACGCGTCCCCGGTGCGCTGGAACCCGAACATCGAGTAGAACACGTAGATCGGGATCAACGCTTCCCCGTGGGTGGCATACGAGGTCCCTGCCGCGGTGAACGAGGCCACCGCCCCGGCCTCGTTGATCCCGGGATGGATCAACTGCCCCGAGGCCGATTCCTTGTACGCCAGCACCAGGTCACGGTCCACCGACAGGTAGTTCTGCCCGGCCGGGTTATAGATCTTCTTCGTAGGGAAGAACGAGTCCATCCCGAACGTGCGCGACTCATCGGGCACGATCGGCACGATCCGGTGCCC